>CAZHPU010000057.1:0-8882 GCA_964534435.1 uncultured Lachnospiraceae bacterium
AAACCGCGGATAACGAAAAAGAGCACGCCAAACTCTGGTTTAAGGAGTTGAACGGAATCGGCGACACCGCCGAAAATCTCGAGGCAGCCGCCGACGGCGAAAACTACGAGTGGACGGATATGTATGAAAATTTCGCGAAAACCGCCGATGAGGAGGGTTTCCCCGAACTTGCCGAGCGGTTCAGACTTGTCGGCGCGATTGAAAAGCATCACGAGGAAAGATACCGCGCGCTGCTCAAAAATGTGCTCGCATCAGAAGTGTTCGAAAAGAGCGAAATCAAAATTTGGGAGTGCCGCAACTGCGGACATATAGTCATCGGCAAGAGCGCTCCCGATGTCTGCCCGACCTGCAATCATCCGCAAAGCTATTTTGAAGTCAGCGCCGAAAACTATTGAAAAAAATAAAGCCGTGAGCGGATTTACGCTCACGGCTTTGCCGTTTCTTATTTGAAAAGACCGAGAAACCAATCGATGATGCCGAGATGTTCGAACAGTATCTTCAGCCCGATGAAAATGAGAATGATACCGCCCGAGATTTCGGCTTTGCTCTTGTATTTCAGACCGAAAACATTTCCGATTTTCAGTCCTACCGCCGAGAGAATGAATGTCGTCACGCCTATAAGCGCAACCGCTGAATAAATGTTGATGTCCGACAGGAACGCGAACGAAACGCCGACCGCCAGCGCATCGATGCTGGTCGCAATCGCAAGCAGAAGCATCGATTTGAATGAGAACGACGCGTCGACCTTTTCGGTATCCTTTGACAGACCTTCTTTGAGCATATTCGCGCCGATTAAGGCAAGCAGAATCGCGGCGATCCAGTGGTCAAACGAGTCGATATACTGCTTGAATGTTCCGCCGAGAAAATAGCCGATTGCGGGCATAAGAGCCTGAAATCCGCCGAACCATGCTCCGACGATGAGATAATGCGATTTTTTGAGCTTCCCGGTTGACAGTCCTTTGCAGACCGCAACTGCGAACGCATCCATGGAAAGCCCGACAGCAAGAAGAAAGAGTTCCAAAAGTCCCATAGTGAGAACCTCCGAATAAAAAAATAAGGCACGCAGCAGCACCGCGCACCGACGTTTATGCCCACAAGCAGGCGTTTCGGGCGGTGTGCCCTGTCGCATGCTTGAGTCTCGCTGTTTAAGACAAGCCAGACGGCGTTTACCGTCAGTCTGTTGACTTGCCGCTCCTCTTCGAAGTCACCTACTCCCTCAAACGCCCGCTATTCTATCATAAACAAAATCAAAAGTCAAGCTTTTTTTGAAAAATAATTCCCGAATGCGGATTTTTTTCGCATTAACTCCCCCGTATAAGAGAATCGCCGAAGATCTGTCACTTTGCGAATTCACCGCACGGCACTTGACAAACGGGCCGAAAAAAATTATAATAGTTAAGACCGAACGGTCTGAAATATCTTTTTTATCGAAGAAGCGGCATCATCGGGGATAAATGCCAGTGTCACGGCACGCCCGAGGCTTTTTCATCAATGTGTGGCATTTTTATATTTTCCGCAGTACGGTTTCCGCAGATAAGATTATCGCAGGTGAAATTTTGCCGCGGGGAAACTCATCAAAACGAAAGAAAGGTATTTTATTATGGAAGAAAAGAGCACAAACGGCGAAAAAGAAAAAACCGAAAAAAACGAAAAAAAAGAGAATAAAATTTTCGCGTTTCTCAAGAAAAAGGGAATAACGCTGTCGCCCAAAGTCTATTTTATCGATGCAATGGGAGCGATGGCTCTCGGACTTTTCGCGTCGCTTCTCATCGGCACGATTTTCAAGGCGGTCGGAAACGCCGTTTTTCCCGGTTCGGCAGCCGATATTTTTCATGTCGTTGCCTCGTATGCGCAGAATCCCTATGTTTACGGAGCCGCAATCGGAGTTGCGGTCGCAAACAAACTGAAAGCCGATCCGCTTATTTTGTATTCGTGCGCCGCCGTCGGCGCGATGGGCGGACAGTATGCAACCGTATTTGACGGCGCATCGTACAGCGCGGGCCCCGCGGGATCTTTCTTTGCAGTGCTTTTGGCATGCGAAATCGGCAAACTCGTATCGAAATCGACCAAAGTCGATATACTCGTAACTCCCGCCGTGACAATGTGCGCGGGATTTCTCGCCACATGGGCGCTGTGCCCGTTTATCGCGCGCTTCATCTACGCTCTGCGCGGAATTATCGAATATGCGACAGGCGAAATCCCGCTGATTATGGGAATCCTGCTTGCCGTGATAATGGGCATGGTTCTGACTCTCCCGATTTCATCGGCGGCACTCTGCGCCATGATTTTCACCGCGGGAGAAGCGGGACTTTCCGAAAATCTTATGCTTGCGGCGGGTGCCGCGGCTGTCGGCTGCTGCTGCCAGATGGTCGGATTCGCGGTTATATCTTTCCGCGAAAACAAATGGGGAGGACTTGTCGCACAGGGACTCGGCACATCGATGCTCCAAATGGGCAATATCTGCCGACATCCGCAGATATGGATTGCCCCGACACTTGCGTCCGCCTTCTGCGGACCGCTCTCGACGACCGTTTTCAAGCTTCACTGTTCGGGAGTCAACGCGGGAATGGGCACCTGCGGACTGCTTTCGCCCTGGCAGATTCTGCTTGATATGAACTGGAGCGGCAGGGCGTGGCTCGGAACGCTGCTTCTCTGCATCATTCTGCCCGCTCTGCTGTCGCTGCTCTTCAATTTTATTCTCGAAAAAATCGGGCTTGTAAAATCGGGCTATATGAAACTCGAACTTCAATAAAACAAAAAAACCGCGGAATTTCCGCGGTTTTTTGCTTTATTTCAATGTTTTTTCGCTCCGAACAGCATTCCGATGCTGAACTCCTCGTCATCGCCGTCATCATCGTCATCTCCGCCGTCGCTCTCGAATTCGTCTTTCTTTTCGGCGTCTGATTTTCCGACCGTGTTAATCACAACCGTTTTGCCCGATTCTTCGTTATCGTTTTCGGCAGGTGCAGTCTCGAAATCCGAATCGGCGGGCTGCAGCTCGGCGGTCTTGCCGTCGGATGTGTCAAATGCGTCTTCGGGAACGGGCAGAATGTCGGCGATGTTTATCGGCGCGATTTTAACATCGGCATCCGCGATTTTCTCGGATGCGGCTTTCGAATATGCCGCCTTGCACATTTCGCTGTTTTTGACGATTAAGTCGCTTACCGCGGCGACCTCTCTTGAATTCAGCGCGCCGAATTCGGCGAACGCTTTCAGCTCGTTAATCAGCCCCGGACCTGTGAAAACGCAGTCCGAACTGCGAAAATCGAATGACGCATGGTCATCGGTCAGAAATATGTAGTGTCTGATTGACGGACAGTTCAGACTTTTGCGCATCATAAGGTTTGAAAGCTCGGCAATATATGCCTGACCGTGCTCGATAAGATTCGGAATCGAATATGTTCTGCCGTTTTCGGTAACCGACCAGCTTCCGCTGTCGGGCGCGATAAATTCGCCCGCACCCTGCCGAATGCTTATGAGAGCGATGCCGCCCGAACAGACCATGGCAGCGCATACGCCGGGAGCCGTGTCGGTGCAGTTACGCAGAATATACGGATTTTTGATGATTTTCTTCCCGAAAACGAAAGACAAAAGCGAGTTTGCGAAGCGTTCGTCTCTGACGCGGGAGGCGTAGATTGCCGAAAGCCGCGATCTCTTGCGCAGTGCGCAGATTATGAATATACCGAGGAAAATCACGCATACAGATGATGCGAAAAGTATGCCGTACAGTAAAGACTCGTTCATTTTCATATCCGAGGTCCGCAGCGGGACCTCTTTCCTTATATATAATATAGTAGAATACAATACAAATTTCCGCCTGCATACGAATTGCCGTGAGGCGTTCCCACAATTCGATTATATCGCAAAAAAGGCGTGTTGTCAATCACGCAAAAAGCAATAGTTGTAAATTTTCACCGATCGATTCCGAAAGATAAAAAGTTACATTTATTTTTTCGCAGATGCTTGAAAAAAAACTGCCGCAATGATAAAATTAAAAGGTAAAATAACCGAGACAGACGGGAGCGATGCGGCATGATCGAAAACGAAAAAAAAGACGGCGCGGAAAAAAGCGTGACGGTAATGAAAAAAGTCAGATCGAAAAAGGGAGCTGTGATTTTTCTCTGTTCGATGGCGGCGGCGCTTGTCATTCTGCTTTTTCTGAATGCGGTCGCGTCCGGCAGTATCGGCGGCACCGAAAGTTCGGATGATGCCGATGTAACAGCCGCGACGGCGCAGACCTATCCCGCGGAATGGTTTGATGTTCCCGATTACGATGCCGATATAACCGCGGATGCCGATTATACCGAACTTGACCGCAAGATGCATTATACCGTCGGCAACGAAAGCTTTACGATAGACGGCGATGCCGACGAATACGGCTCGCTCTGCGTATTTTGGGATAAATTTTTCGATTTGGCGAAAGCGGGCGAGGAAGCCGGCCTGACATCGATGCATACATCGGCATATCTGAAAAAATTCGGAGATTTCGGCAGTATAGCGCCGCAGAAAATATATAATATAAGAGTAGAGCTTCTCGACAGCCGCGAGGTCGAAAGCGGAGACTACAAGGGCACAACCGTCAGCTATTTTCTCGTATCCTACTGCATAAAAGACAACAACGGCACACTCCGCAACGATTTTATCGACGATAACGTATCTGTTCCGCTGATTTATGAGATTGTGGAGGATAACGGCGAGCTGAAAATCAACAATTATTCCCGCCGGTCGGTGTCGACCGGAGGCGGAGACGGCGATGAAGAGAGCGGCGGTACGACGATGATTGTTATTGCCGTCATCCTGATTATGGTCATTATTGCGGCGGCTGTCGCAATCGGTTTTGCAACCGGTCTTTTCGGAAAAAAGAAGAGAAAAAACAAGACCGACGGCGCTGCCGAAACAGCGCAAAACAGTACGAAAAATCAATAAATCCGAAAAATCCGCCCTGCCTTTGCGGCAGGGCGGTATTTGCATAATCGTATAGTCGGATAATCAGATGTTTTTTACGACAAATTCGCAGAGATCGCGTGTTGCACGCGGACGGCGGATTTCATCAATGGCGGAGAGCATTGTCGTGAGTCTTGTTTCACTTGTGAAGAGAAGATGAAGCATCTCATCGAGCGGCTGAAATTCGGAAGAACGGATTGCCGCGCCGCAGTTCAGCAGAAATTCGGTGTTTCTTTCTTCCTGACCGGGAATCGGGTTTGCGATAATCATCGGAAGCCGTTTGGCGAGCGATTCGGAGGTTGTTAGTCCGCCCGGCTTTGTGATTATGCAGTCGGCGGCGTCCATAAGCTTGTCGACATAATTGCAGTAGCCGAGGCTCAGCAGTTTTTTGGTCAGCGTAAGCTTGTCGATTGAGTCCTTCATGTCGGCATTGTTGCCGCAGACCGAGATGATCTGAAAATCGAGCGGCACCTTGTCAAGCTGGCTGACAAGCGAGGCGATGTTGCCGAATCCCATGCTTCCCGCCATAAGCAGAACGGTTTTTTTGTCGGTATCGAGTCCGAGCGACTTTCTCGCGGCAGATTTGTCATTCCTCACCGAGAATTTTTCCGAAATCGGGATGCCGCTGTCGAGAATCTGACCGGCGGAAAATCCTTTTGCCTTGCACTTCTGCACAAGCAGACTGTTCGGGACAACGACATAATCGCTTCTCAGACAATCGTCCCAATAGGGGCGCATTGTGAAATCGGTTACTATTCCGTAGGTCTTGCATTTGAGATTTCCGTTTTCCTTAAGCAGATCGAGGATAAGCCCGACAAGAACGTGCGTGTAGACAATCGCATCGGGCTCGTAGTCTTCTATATATTTAAGCAGCTTTTTCGCAATCGGCTTGTTTGATGTCCGCATCGCCGAATGTTCGGACGCTTCGCGGCGTTCGAGCATATCATAGCCTTTCGCGTAAAGATATTTCGCTTTAAGCGCGAGCAGATAGCCTTCTGAAAACGCTTCGCCCATCAGCTTGCTGATGTAGGCGTATGTGTCGAGAGTCCTGCTCTCCACTCCCATTGAATTAAAAACTTCGCCGATTGTTTTGGCGCAGGAATTGTGTCCCTGACCGGCAGTTATTGACAAAATGAGTACTTTCAATCCGCATACCCCTTTCCGATATCACGGCATACGCCGCGATCGTATCTTCGTATTGAAAAGGCGCGTACCGCCTTGTATACAGCCGCACCTTTACTTCATTGTAGCACAAAGAACATAATAAAACAAGCGTTTATGCCGATTATACAAAAAATTTACTTTTGACTTCGGATTTGCCGCGAAAGACGGGAAATCCCGAATCGGCGAAAAACGGCGGCGGTAGGTTGACCGCCCACCGCTTCCGATTGCCTGTAAAAAAGACGCAAAAGCCCTTGAAAAAGTCGGATTTTTATCCGAAAAACACTTGACAAAAGATAATAAATATGATAAACTAACCCTACCTCTGCAAGGAGGGTTTTGTTTGTGTGCCCGAAAACACGCAGACAATCGTCGTATGCCCCTCTTTGTCCGAGGGAGGTAAACACGAAGACATCCGCGAGTGCGGATGCTGCTTCGAATATTTCAGGAGGTGCCGAAATTGAGAGTTAAAATCACACTTGTCTGCAGCGAATGCAAGCAGAGAAACTACAATACCAACAAGAACAAGAAAAACGATCCTGACAGACTTGAAATGAAGAAGTATTGCCGTTTTTGCAGAAAGCATACTCTGCATAAGGAATCTAAGTAAGGAGGATTTGTTATGGCAGAGGAAACAGTAAAGACAGAGAAGGCGGAAAAGGCGGCCGCAAAACCCGCCAAGAAGCCGAAACAGAAGAAAGAACACAAGATAGGCAAGTTTTTCAAGGATCTGAAAAGCGAGCTTAAAAAGATCACCTGGTACAGTGCGCATGACACTATACACAGCAGTATCTGGACAATCATCGCACTTGTCGTTTTCACCGTTGTCATCGGCGGAGTGAACTGGGGACTCAGCTCGCTTATCGCCATTATCAGCTGAAAAGACGCAGGGTAGATAACGAATATGAGTGCTAACGATTACATTGACGGTATCCACTGGTATGTGGTTCACACATATTCGGGATACGAAAACAAGGTCAAAACAAGTCTCGAGAAAATCGTTGAAAACCGCTCCCTTCAGGAACTTATATACGACATAAAAATTCCGACCGTGACCGAAATGCGCGGCGAGGGTGACAAGGCCAAAGAGGTCGAGGTTAAAATTTATCCGAGCTATGTTATGATCAAAATGATTATGAACGACTTTACCTGGCACATTGTCCGCAATATAACGGGTGTGACCGGTTTTGTCGGCCCCGGATCCAATCCGACGCCGCTTTCCGATGAGGAAGTCGCTTCGCTCGGAGTGGAAGCTGCGGCAGTGCCTGCTCCTCTCGCATACGACGTGGGAGACAGCGTTACCATAAAGTCCGGAGCGTTCAGCGGATTCGTCGGCAAGGTCGAGGAAATTTCCGCCGACAAAAAGAGCGTGCGTATTCTCGCGTACATCATGGGCAGAGAAACTCCCCTTGAAGTTGAGGCGGACAACGTAGCTCCTCTCGAAATCTAAATCAAAAGACTGCAAGGCGTACGCCGCGGCGTGCGCGAAATAAGTGGGAGGAAGAAAATTTTCTGATTCTTCCGTATATACAACCACTTCGGAGGTATAATTAGTATGGCAAAGAAAATAACAGGTTATATCAAGCTTCAGATCGCAGCGGGCAAGGCACTTCCCGGTCCTCCCGTCGGTCCCGCACTGGGCCAGCACGGTGTTTCGATTCCTAACTTCGTTAAGGAATTCAACGAAAGAACCAAGGCTCAGATCGGTCTTGTCGTTCCGGTAATCATTACCGTTTACGCAGACCACTCGTTCACATTTATCGTAAAGACTCCTCCCGTACCGGTGCTTATCAAGAAGGCGGCCGGCATCGAGTCCGGATCGGCAACACCTAACAAGACCAAGGTTGCACAGCTCACAATGGCTCAGGTAACCGAGATCGCAAAGACCAAGATGCCTGATTTGAACGCAGCTTCTCTCGAATCTGCAATCAGCATGGTTAAGGGTACCGCCCGCAGCATGGGCGTTACAGTCGCAGACTGAGAGGGGGATAAATCGAAATGGGAAAGAAATATCAGGACAGCACAAAGCTGATTGAAAAGAGCAAACTTTACGATTCAAACGAGGCACTTGATCTTGTCTGCAAGACCGCAAAGGCAAAGTTTGACGAAACAATCGAAGTTCATATCCGTCTCGGCGTTGACTCCCGTCACGCAGACCAGCAGGTCCGCGGTGCGGTTGTACTTCCCAACGGTACAGGTAAAAACATCAGAGTTCTCGCTCTCGTAAAAGACGACAAGGCAGCAGCCGCAAAAGCGGCAGGCGCCGATTATGTCGGAGCGGAAGAATACGTCGAAAAGATCCAGAAAGAGAACTGGTTTGAGTTCGATGTTATCGTTACCACTCCCAACATGATGGGGCTGGTAGGCCGTCTGGGCCGTGTGCTCGGACCTAAGGGACTTATGCCTAACCCTAAGGCAGGCACTGTTACCATGGATATCGCGAAGGCCGTTACCGATGCCAAAGCAGGTAAGATTGAATACCGTCTTGATAAGACGAACATCATTCACTGCCCGATCGGAAAGGCATCTTTCGGTGCCGAGAAGCTTCAGCAGAACTTCGACGCACTGCTCGGCGCCGTTATCAAGGCTAAGCCGGCAGCTGCAAAGGGACAGTACATCAAGAGCTGCGTTCTCGCATCTACGATGGGCCCCGGCATAAAGGTCAACTATTCCAAGCTCGGCTGATAAAAGTTATTCGGGGCTGCGTGTACCGCGGCCCCGATTTTTGTTTTGATTTTCGTGTAAATGGTGTAACAATCTATGAACAGAAACGAGAT
>CAZHPU010000058.1:0-8716 GCA_964534435.1 uncultured Lachnospiraceae bacterium
GTCATCGGTAAGATGTCCCCAAATATAGCCGTCTGCCGACACTGCCTCATCAACTGTGATAACCGTTCCTTCCGAATAGTATTTTACCGTTGTGCTGTCGGATGAAAGCGAAGGTTTACTGCGCACACGGAGCGAGCCGGGCGTGACATAGCTTTCCGCACGTTCGGGAAGCACCGTTGTTTTTCCGTCCGATTCGGATTTTTTCCAAACGGGATAGAGAGTGACATCGCCGTCAACCGAGACCGTGTCGCCGGGCTGATAATCGGCTTTTGCCGAAAGTTCGGTCTTTGACCAGCCGACAAACTCATATCCTTCGAGAGTCGGTTTTTCATCGGTTAATGTAACGCTCTGTCCGTACGGATTTTCCTGATAGCTTACCGAGAATTCGGCCTTTCCCACATCATACAGTATAAAATCAAGTGAGCCGCTGACATAGGTGCATATGGAAATCGCACACCAGCCGCTGTCGTCCGAAAGATGTCCCCATGTATAGCCGTCGGCCGTAACCACGCTGTCAATCGTTATCTGTTCATTAAGCGGAAGATAGCGCAGCGTTTTGCCCGAAAGACCGTATTCCTGCCTTACTCTGAGTGCGCTCGGGCTGCTGTACACCTCGGCTCTGTCGGGAAGATTATACGAAGGCTCGCTGTCTTCTTCTTTATTTTCGTATGCGGGATATGACTTTCCGCCCGTATATTTGACAAGCAAATAGCGCAGCACTCCGCTGTAATCGGCATTTTTATAAAGGTCGCAGACGGCCCCGTTATCCATTGCGTATATTTTGCCGTCCGAAACCTTGTCTATGCAGAGCCAGTGTGCGCTGCCGTCCGCGGTCTCGGTCATTACAATCACATAGTAGCCGTCATTTATAAAATCGGAGATTTTTTCGACGGCTTCGCTCTCCGACCATGCATTTGACATAATTTTCGAGTTCACGACATCGCAGAGTTCGGGGGCGTAAGTCGGAAAATAGTCTACATCGAGCAGACCGATATACATTGAGTCGCTGCCGTTGTAAATTCCGCATGATTTCAGCTCTTCAAGGCAGATTGACGGGCTGAAAAGCGACGGATCTCTCTGTCCCGAATGAACGAGCAGTTTGGCAAGCGCAACGACAAGGCTTCCGCTTTCTTTAATGCTTTTTTCGGTTATAATCTCGTCTGCCCATCTCGAATCGCTCTGACTCCATGTCATATATTCGGGATAAGCGTCATCCGCGTTTTCGGTGGCAGACGACAGAGGTACCGGCAGAGCGAGCAGAGTCAATATAACAAGTAAAACAGATATTGTTTTTACCGATTTTTTCATAACAGCCTTTCTACGGCTCACGGGCCGTACAGCAACTTTTACGGGAGTAATCCGTCATATGCGGATTTTGTGTATACTTACCTTTTTATATTATACCGTTTCGGGCTCGGATTGTCAACAAAAAGGAGAATTTTTTTGGGATTTCGGCAAATTTTCGGCAAATCCGAAAAAAAGCCGCAAATCGCCGTTTCTCTTGACAAAAAGGCAAAAAAAGGTTATTATATAATATAATACAATAATTTGTGAAAGGATGCTTTCGCACCCGTGAAAGCCGCGGTCACAGTTCAGCCGATGAAAAACATTTACATAAAGCCGAATACGGGAAAGGCGGAGGCTATGGCCGCCGCATCAAAAGCGGTTCCCTATCTGCTTTCGCATAATCTTAACATATATGCCGCCGATTCGGCACGCAAAATGCTCGGCATACCGAACATCAAACGCCACGCGGCCGACAAAAAATACGATCTTATAATAGTTTTCGGCGGCGACGGCACCATTCTCGCGGCGGCCCACGAATTCGCGGGAACAGATATTCCGATTCTCGGAGTGAATTTCGGCAGGCTCGGCTATCTCTGTCAGACAGAGCTCGGCGATTTTGAGCGCGTTCTAGACAAATATTTTTCGGGAGATTTCACCGTGGAGAAAAGAGCCGTTCTCGACTGTACGGTAAATTTCACCGACGGCGAAAAAAAGTTCTTCAACGCTTTTAACGACATTACAATTCACCGCGGAGCGTCGGGCGGTCTGCTTTCGACCGAAATCAACATAAACTCAACATATATGGACAGCTATTCGTCCGACGGAATTATTGCCTGCACGCCGACAGGCTCGACAGCCTACAACTTTTCGGCAGGCGGGCCGATTGTAAATCCGATTGCGAGAAATATTATTTTAACTCCCATATGTTCGCACACGGTTTTCTCCCGTTCGATTGTTTTAATGCAGGACGACATACTGACTCTCACCCCGATAATCGACGGCAGAAAAATCCGTCCGCTTTTATCGGCAGACGGGGTTGACAATCTCTTTCTGAAAAAGCCGTGCAAAATCGACATAAAAATATCCGACATAGAATTTCCGCTGATACGCACCGACAAATACAATTTCTACGACACCATCCGTGAAAAAATGATAAAATAATAAAAAGGAGCGGCGAACAATGAAAAAAAGCGGTATTGATTTTATCGGCATCATCGAAAAAAAATACGGTCTTTCCGAAATAGACGCAGGCGAATTTGCAAAATTCAATGTCGGACCCATGAAATTTACGGTCAGGGCTTATGACGCGAAGGGATTCGGGCGTGTCTCGAAAATGGATACGACGGCGTTTTTCGGACTTATGAAGATGCAAACGGTCATAATTGTACCGATCGAGACCGATTTGCCGCTTCTTTCCTATGACCGCATAAAGGCTATGGGAAACGACAAGCTGTATCTCGAACTTTACGACACGCTGTCGGGTGAGTTTGAGCCGTCGAAAATCGACGATGTCAAGAAGAAATACGCATCGCTTGCCGATTTCGACGCGGGTGAGCACTGGTACGACAGTCTGAGGCTTTCGCAAAGCGTTTTTAAGAGTGCGAAATCAAAAGAAAGCGAAAAAATCGACGGTTTGGCCGAAGACTTTTTCGAGTCGTATCTCGAATCGGTCTGCGAGGGCAGTCCCGATATTTCGATAAAAAAGAAGAAAACCGAAGATTACGTTTCGGGGCTCTTAAAGAACGGCGGACCGTCGACAGATGCGATGAAGAAAAGGCTCGGAGACGAAAAGACCGAAAAGCTGTTCGAAAATCTGCTTTTCGGCACAAGTTCGGACTGAGCGGGACATATCTGCGGAAAAATCCGACAGCGGTTGCTGTCGGATTTTTCAATACCCTGTTAGCCGAAATCAGTTTTTCGGATTTTTATACGCCTCAACCATAACTCTCGTCAGGCGCAGAGCGGCATCTATTCCGAACTCGTCCGAAATATCTTCGGGCTTTTCGGCTTTTGCCCATTTAGTCAGCGGAGAATCTTCGGGTGACGGCAGATTTTCGGCGGTAATCCAGCAGCCGTTTGTTTCGGGACAGCAGTATTCGACCTTTCCGTCACGCATAAGGAGTGCGCCGTCGGTTCCGCCGATTTCAATCGTGAACGGATAGTGATCGGAGACAAATCCGGTTTCGGAGACACCGATTGCGCCGCTGTCGAAGCTCAGAATGCTGACGGCGTTATCCTCTACGGGCTTACCCGTTACATATGTAAATGTGCTTTGAACGTTTTTCGGCTCGCCGAGAAGAGCGCAGAGCAGATACATCGGATGTGCGCCGAGATCTATCATCGCGCCGCCTCCGCAGGCAATCGGATCGTAAAAATGTTTCGGCAGCCAGTTTGCGGTGGCGCCGTTATGCGCCTTGCGGACACGTGCGTAGTTGAGTTTTCCGAGTTTTCCGTCTTGTGCGATTTTAAGCGCAAGTCGGGTGCCCTGCTCACTGAAATGCGGGAACGAAATCGCGAATTTGGTATGATTTTCTTTTACGGCGGCGGCAACCTTTTCGGCTTCACCGTTTGTCAGCGCAAGAACTTTTTCGGTAAACACCGACTTACCTGCGCGGCAGGCGCGTACGATCAGATCGGTATGTTCGTTTGTGGCGTTGCAGACAACCACGCCCTCTATTTCGGGATCGGAGAGAATATCATCTACCGACGCGGCGGTGCAGCCGAGTCTTTTTGCCCAATCATTTGCGGCATCCGTGTTCGGATCCCAGACTTTTTTTACCCGACAGTTCGGAACTCTGTTCAGTTCCTCGGCATATCCTTCGGCATGAACATGCCATTTTCCGAGCATTGCGAAATATTTCATTTTCGATTCCTCCGTTTTATCTTTATTTTTCTTTGATTTTCGGGAATTTACGCTGTTATATTTATATTATACAATTTTATTTTGTTATTTCAACCGTTTTTGAGTAAATTTTTTATTTTCATACTTGACGGAAAAGCCTAACGCGGGTATAATTATGAATAGAAACCGCATATATTGCGGACGGCGGGAAAATTCCCGAAAATTTGCAAATAATTTGCAGCCAATGGGGGGAATACCGCCCCGAAAACCCGTACAATTTCCCCGTGTCCAATATCTACTCAAAAGGTACCGAATGCCCGGCGGACGGCTTGCAATGCGGCGGTAATTGCGAAAACTGCGCCCGTTGCGGTGGCGGCTGTTGGTATTTGCAGCCGGGGCAAAAAGTGTATTTTGAAAAGCATTAAAGGAGGAAACCGCCTGTATGATTTGCTTTATATATGTTATTGCTCTTTTGGTGTCTATTCCGATTTTGCCCTTTTACCTTGCTTTGCATATTAACGATAAACCACGCCGACGATAAGTATATTTTGAAAAGCACAAAAAAAAAGGGGGGGTGCAGATGTGTTGTTATGTAATTTCGTTCATCTTATTGCTGCCGGTTTATTTCCTGTCGGGACTCTTAAAAAATTACAAATAAATCAACCGCCCCGAATTCGGGGCGGTTTTCTTTTACCTTTTCCGTTACCCTCTCAAAATCGCAAAATTTTGCGAATTGGGGCGGTTTCGCAATATGAGAATAAACAAGCGCAAATGAGCCGTGCGGTAATGGTAACTACCGCACGGCTCGTTGCTTTATAAAGTCATATCCGTAAGATCACTTTCCGATTGTCGGATTGTTGGCATCGGCAATCGAGAAGCTGAACATATTCTGCAGATTATATACCGCATCATGAGCGAAAGAATAGTAACTGCAGTTGACCGATTTCGTCGACTCATTGAATTTCATTATGAGGACGGGATCTTCGCCGATTGTTTCGTTATTATATATCGATACCTGAGCGTCAATCAGAACAGAGGTTATCTTATTGCCGTTGACTCCGTAATCGGTACGCATAACCACGTCATCGGTTCCGTTATGTCCGCAGAGCACCAGGAAAATGTTCGAGTAGCGTTTAATCAGCGCATCGTAAATCTGCTGTCCGGTAGTCGATTCGACGCCGGATGTGAAATATCTTGTCGCCGAGAAACGGGAATTTTCATCCATAATGCTTCCGTCGGGATCGACATAGGCGTGAGTATTGACGATAATTCTGCGTTCGGGATACATTTCGCAGACGCGGCATGCCCAGCGCAGTACAGACATTCTCGGACCGAATTCAAGATTCAGTACCAGATATTTTATATCGCCCACTTCGAACAGCGAATAGGTATTCGCCATTGAGCCTTCTTCGTATGCTCCGCCGAATGTATCGGTCTGCGAATATTTCTCATAGGTGAAATATCTGTCGAAATATACGCTCGATCTTGTCTTGGCGTTATCGTCGTAGTCGTGGTTGCCCTGAACGAAGCTGTACGGCAGTACACCGTCAAGCTGAGCGATTGCCTTTTGAGCCAGACGATACAGATTTTCTTCATTTCCTCTGTCGGCAAGGTCGCCAACCTGAATTGCGAACTGCGCTTTCAGCGAGCTTTTTGCGGTTGCGAGACTGCTGAACAGCGAGAAGAGTCTTTCGGGGCGGTAGTAGCCCATTGTCTGAATATCGGGTATTCCGATAATCGAATAATCGTAATCGCCCGAATCGGACAGACCGACATATTTTTCGTATGTGACGATTTGCGCCTTAAGCTCCGAGCCTGTCTTATCGTTCTCTACATATCTGTTTGTCCATTTTTCGCCGAGATACCAGTTGCCGATAAGTTTTGCGTTTGTGTCGTCGGATGTGATTTTGCTGTTTTCGGCATCCTGCTTAATTCTTTCCGCCGAAAGTGCTCCGCTGTAAATGGTTACCTGCTTGATTTTTCCGTCAAACGGAGTTTTGGGGCAGTTCCAGTTTTTATAATCCACACCGATATTGAGGTGAAGATTGCAGACCGCATCCGATGTTGTGACATTTACGGTTTGAGCAAGATTTCCGTCAAGATACAATGCGAAGGTCTTTTCGTCCTGATTGCGGACAAATGCCAGATGGTGCCATTTTCCGTCGTTTACGGTAACATTATCGAATGTTATCGACGCCTGTCCGTTATTCCAGTAGACAGTCGGGTGGCCGCTTAAATCCACTTCCCAGTTTGTTATGCCGTCAAAACCCTGCAGATTACTGTAATAGTTGCCGGCAATCGTTCCGCCGAATCCGCCGTCAAGCTGTATAACGCACTCGAAAGTATCGGGAGAAGCGTTTAATTTATCGCTCAATCTGTAATTATAGTTATTTACCAAGCTGAACTCCTCGGGCTGTGTACCTTTCGCTTCGGCTACCGAAACCGATGATGTAAGTCTCAAATTGCAAATCACGGCCGCGACAAGCAGAAGGCTGATTATTGCTTTTCTTATTTTTCTTAATTTCATTGATTAGTCCTCCCCGAGGTATGCCGAGCAGGTCAATGAATATGTGCAGGCGACATAAGCCGTACCTATACGAACACCGTATTCGCGTCCGGTATAGGTCGTCTTTTCGGCATCGGTAAAGGTATACGAATATGCGAGTTCGTCATCGATATAGAATTCAAACGAGTCGCCCTTATCGATTACTTTAAGTTTTACCGAAATCGTACCGCCCGATTTGACGCCGTTATATTTATCCTGCCAGTTCTTCGGCATTGATGCAAGTGTCTTTGCGGTTGTTCCCGACGCGTTTGTTCCCACAAGATGAGCAAATGCTGTGGATTTCGCAATCTGCAGTGAGCCGTTCTTGGGGTTAACCTGCGCCATAATATACATATCGCCCGCGTTCTGCCAGGGGTTATCGCCGCTGATTCCCGAGAAGCGGAAAGCGATTCCGACGCCCGCGTTCGTTCCCTTTGTAAAGGTTGCGTCCATCTCGATTACATAAGATCCTTCGGCGGGAGCGGCTCCGTGTATTGCGACGAGTTTACCCGCAGTCGTGGTGTATGTTCCGTCATTATTTGCGGTTAAGGTTGTTTTCGGGAATCTCCATTTTGCGTATACGGTTACGGTTGTTCCTTCGCAGACGAGATTGTCGCCGTCTACCGCACTTGCGAATGCGCTGTCGTAATACCAGCCGTCGAAGATATAGTTCTGCTTTGTCGGTGTGGGCAGTGTTACGCTGTCGGCAAATGAGATGTCATCAAGCGCGCTTCCGCCGTTTGTGTTGAACTTGACGGTTTTTATCATCTTATCCCATTTTGCAAAGAGTGTGATGTCTTCGGACGCGGTAAAGTTGTTTGCGTCTACGGCATTTGTGAGTCCTTCGTCATAATACCATCCGCCGAAGACATAACCGTCTTTTGTCGGTGCGGGCAGTGTTATCTTGCCGAATCCCCATTTAACCGAGCTCTGTTCGGTGCCGCCGTTTGCGTTGAAGGATACATTTACAAGGGGTTTATATGTGAAGTTCTTATAAACCGTTCCCTTAGTCGAGCATCTTACGCCGAATCCGCAGGCATCGTAAGGAGAGAACTTGGCTTCATCGGTATAGCTGCATACAAAATCGCCGTCAATATAGAACGCATAACCGTCGGCATAGCTTACAACAGTCAGATTAACCGAAATACTGCCGTTTGCGCTGTTGAATTTATCCTGCCAAGCCTTAGGCAGAGATGAGAGTCCGATTGCCGTATAGAACTGTGCGAATTTTCCGTTTGTTACCGAGCCGAGCTGAACTCCGCCTGTTTTGGGAATTATACCCAGCGACAGATAAGATGTTCCCGCATCTTCGTAAGCGTAGTCATTGCCGCTCAGAATCATACGAATCGCCAGATTTGCCGAGCCGCTGCTTCCCTTGGCAAATTCAAGGTCTGCCGAATATACGCCTTCGCAGCTATCTTTGTCGTAGATTATATAAGCCACATTGCCTGTTGTTGTATATGAGCCGTCTTCGTTTACGGTAATATATGCCTTGGGAGGAATCACGCTTTCGTCATATACCGCTTTGATATAAGTGTGGCTGTTAAGTGTGATTCTGCTCGGAATATCGGTTCCGTCGAATTCATAAACCCATTTCAAGAACGGGCAGGAATAGCCGTCAATCGTTTCGGCTTCGACTGTCGGAAAATCGGCGACCGAAACGGTGGTTCCGGGTGTATATTCATAGCGGTAGCAGTCGGTCAGCGTGCCGTAGTAGAGATACAGATAAACGACTTTTTCGAATCCCGCGTAGAGAGTTACGTTTTTCGTGGGTTTATACTCGTTTGCCACAGGTGTTCCCGTGCAGGCTTTGTTATCGTACCAGCCGGTGAATTTATAGCCGTATTTGGACAGGCTCTGCGGCAGAGCGACTTTCTGCCCTTTCTTAACAACCGTCTGCTCGTATTCTTTATCGGTATTTGTAATGAGGTCGACGGTATAAGTAACGACCTTTGCGGTTGTTGTAACAGGTGCTTCGGTTACGGCTTTTTTCGTGGTAGTGGTAACCGTGGTAGTGACATCTGTTACGGGTTTATTTTCGG
>CAZHPU010000059.1:0-8711 GCA_964534435.1 uncultured Lachnospiraceae bacterium
TATTGCCAAAGTTGCAACCGAAGAGTAAATATTTGCGCGAAGCAAGTTGGGTAATGTAAAATCGGCATTTTCACCGCGTACAAGCATCGGTCGCCCTGATTGAAAGTCGGTAACTCCTTCTCCCGAAAGATAATTATATACCGTCAGATTTCCGCAATCATTTTCGGCTTTTTCGGATAGCGAAAAAATCATTTTATATATTTCGGTCATATCAGAATTTCCGGTCAAATATGTTGAAACCTCTCTGAACAAATTTGCGTAAGCGTTTATCTCATTTGTGCAGTTATTGCAATGCACCATGGCTACAGGACTGCCGTCGGGTGTTGTCACAATGTCTATTTCTTTATAGTGATTGTTAAGAGGCTTATCAAGCACAACCATTGAGAATATGCTTGTTCCGGCAGAAACATTTCCCGTTCCTGTTTTTACACTGTTTGTTGCAACCATTCCGGTACCTGCGTCACCCTCGGGTGGGCAGAACGGAATTCCTACTTCAAGGTCGCAATCTTCATCAAGCAGCTTCGCACCGAACGAGGTCAAATATCCCGCATTTTCGCCTGCCGTCTTTATTTTAGGGAAAATACTGCCCGCACCTTTAGACAATCCTTCTTTTTTCAGAAGCAAATTCATTTTATCCAACATAATCTCATCATAACCGTTATTATTCCCTATCGGGAATATGCCGCTTGCCTCACCGATACCGACAACTTTTTCACCTGTCAGCAAAAAGTGCACATATCCCGCTATCGTATTGATTGAATCGATTTCGCTTATATGAGGTTCGTGGTTGAGCGCAGCCTGATAAAGATGCGCAGACGACCATCTCTGAGGAATATTAAAATCGAATTCGTCTGTCAATTTTTCGGCTGCTTTTTCGGTTATTGTGTTTCTCCATGTTCTGAATGGTGTGAGCAATCGATTATTTTTATCAAAAGGCATATATCCGTGCATCATGCCAGAAATACCTATGCAACCTATTTTTTTTAACACAATATCGTATTTGTTTTTTACATCGCTTTTTAGCGATTTATAACACATTCTCAGACCGTTGACGATGTCTTCTTCCGAATATGTCCAAACACCGTTAACAAATGAATTTTCCCAATCAAAAGATCCCTGAGCAATCGGTGTATGGTCGGGCAAAATAAGCATTGCCTTAATTCTTGTAGAGCCGAATTCAATTCCCAAAAAACATTCGCCGTTTGTAATTGCGTCTTTTATTTCATTCATCATTTCAATCTCCTGTTTTTATTATATTATAAGCATTGCATCCCCGAAACTGAAAAAACGGTATTTCAAATCAACAGCCTGCTTATATGCATTCAGCATAAATTCTCTGGATGAGAATGCCGAAACAAGCATTATAAGTGTAGACTCGGGCAGATGAAAGTTGGTAATCAGAGCATCTACCGCCTTAAATTTATATCCGGGATATATAAAAATTTGAGTGTCATCTTGCATGGGATGAACAATTCCCGAATCGTCCGATGCCGACTCGAGGACACGGCAGGATGTTGTTCCAACTGCAACAATTCTTCCGCCTGCTGCACGACATTTGTTTATCTTATCGGCGGCATCCTCGGTAACCGTAAAAAATTCGCTGTGCATAATGTGATTTTCTATTTTATCCTCTTTTACCGGTCTGAATGTTCCGAGACCCACGTGCAGCATTACAGGTACCACAGTAATTCCCTTCTTCTTGATTTTATCAAGAAGTTCTTCCGTAAAATGTAGTCCGGCAGTCGGTGCAGCTGCGCTCCCTCGTTCTCTTGCATAAACTGTCTGATAAGAGTCGTTATCTTCAAGTGGTTTTGTTATATACGGCGGCAGCGGCATTTTTCCAATCTTATCAAGTATTGTATAAATATCATTCTCGTTTTTATCATAATTAAATTTTATGATACGGTTTCCGTCTTCAACAATATCCTCTACCACTCCTTCAAGAAGCCCATCGCCAAATAAAATATGCGTCCCGATTTTTGCTCGACGGCCCGGCCGTGTCAAAACTTCCCAGCGATCCAGCTCACGCTGTCTCAGAAGTAAAACTTCAATGTCAATACCTGTATCCGATTTTTTGCCGATTATACGTGCGGGAATAACCTTGGAATCATTTATTACGAGCACATCTCCCGGATTCAGATAATCGATTACATCATAAAAATATTTGTGAGTATATGTATTATCCGTACGGTTACATATCATTAAACGAGCCATATCGCGTTTTTCGGCCGGTTCCTGAGCAATCAGTTCTTCTGGCAAATCATACCAAAAATCGCTTGTTGACAGACTCGTCTGCGGCTTTTCATTTATAATCATAAGACTTAAATTCTCCTTAAAACTTCTTGACAAATTAAGCAAAGTATGATAACATATGATGAGTGAAAAATTAAAGCAATTATATATGTATGCTACCTTAATTCGACATAATATTATACATCAATAATCAATATATTTCAATACATTCACACTATTTTTTTGAAAGAGAGTGCTTTATAATGGCTAAAAAAACAGTATTTACCGGCGCAGGAGTTGCAATCGTCACACCTTTTATCAACGGAAAGGTTGATTACGATGCGCTCGGCAAAAATATTGAATTTCAGATAGAAAACGGTACAGATGCTATTATCAGCTGTGCAACAACAGGAGAATGTGCCACATTAACCGAGAAAGAGCACCACGAGATTATAGAATTCACCGTTGAGAAGGTTAATCACAGAATTCCGGTTGTGGCCGGAACCGGGAGCAACAATACCGCATATGCTCTTGAGCTGTCAAGACACGCAAAAAAAGCGGGTGCCGACGCGCTTCTTGTGGTAACTCCCTATTACAATAAGGCAACACCCAACGGGTTAATAAAACACTTTACCACAATAGCCGATACGGTTGATTTTCCGACAATAGTTTATAATGTTCCTTCACGTACGGGATGTAACATACCGATATCCGTATATAGTGAAATATCAAAATGCGAGAACATAGTGGGAGTAAAAGAGGCGTCCGGCAGCATATCACATATTGCTCAAATTGCCGAATGCTGCGGTGACAATCTGGCAATTTACAGTGGAAATGACGATCAAATTGTTCCGATTCTGTCTCTGGGCGGAAAAGGCGTTATTTCTGTCTTATCCAATGTACTGCCGCGAGAAACTCACGATATGTGCAGACTTTGGTTTGAAGGAAAAGTCGAAGAAAGTCTTGCTCTTCAGCTTAAATATCTCTCTCTTTGCAACGGGCTCTTTTTTGAAGTTAATCCCGTGCCGGTAAAGACGGCTATGGCAAGATTGGGTATGTGCAAAGAAGAATTCAGACTTCCGCTTTGTGAAATGGAAGAGCAGAACAAGAACAAGCTTTTTTCAATTATGCATAATCTGGGAATGATTTAATATAATTTTTGTTAAACGAGAGTCTTACGGCTCTCGTTTAATAAAATCGGTAATTTTTCAGTGTAACATTAAGCTAAAAGGATTTAAGTGCAATGATAAATATTTTATTCTGCGGTGCCTCCGGACGGATGGGGAAAGCAACATATAATCTTCTGAAAGATTACGAAGACATCAAAATTATCTGCGGTATAGATAAAATCAAAGATGCGGAGTTACCCTTCCCCATTTATGACAATTTTAATGATATCATTGAATCTCCCGATATTATTATTGATTTTTCTCATCACAGCCTTCTTCCCGATATCTTATCATTTGCCGTTAAAAAGCAAATTCCCGCGATAATCTGTACAACCGGTCACAGTTTGGACGAAATTGCCATAATGCGTGACTGTGCTTCAAAAATTCCGATATTCTATTCGCGAAATATGTCAATCGGAATAAATCTGTTAACAGAGCTGTCAAAGCAAGCCGCATCAATACTCGGAATCGATTACAACATTGAAATAATAGAGTCACACCATAATCAGAAATTAGATGCCCCAAGCGGTACTGCACTGATGATTGCCGACAGTATTTCGGAAAGTCTTGATTATGATCCGGATTATGTTTATGACAGACATAATGTGAGAAAGAAACGCGATCCTAAAGAAATAGGAATACATTCTATTCGAGCAGGCACGATAGTCGGCGAACACAGCGTGATATTCGGTGGGCCCGATGAGGTACTAACAATATCCCACAGTGCACTGTCAAGATCGGTATTCGCTTCGGGAGCTGTCAGAGCCGCAAGATTTATGATAAATAAGTCCGCGGGACTCTACGATATGGGCGATATAGTCAAATCGACAAGAGAATAAACTTCGGTCAATTAACCATAATAGTTTAATAAAACAAACAATCGGCTTTTGGTGCATCTAATGCGTCAAAAGCCGATTGTTTATTCTTAAAGCTTAATTACTTGTCGAGATGAACGTCAAGCTGAGGACGGGCAAATCCGACCTCATAATGTTCAAACTCATCTTTTACGGTTTTATTGATATCAAAGAATACAGTCCAATAATCGTCGTTCTTACACCATACGCGAAGATATACCGCAATTCCCTTTTCGTTATACTCACCGATCATTGTTTCAATTGCGGGTTCGGAAAGAACTTTATCGTTTCCTTTTGCAATCTTCTCAAGCAATGCCATAACACCGTCTGTGTTTGTACCGTAATCAACGGTAAACTCAAAGTCAACGCGGCGCAAATCCTCTGTAGAAAGGTTGACAACTTTTCCTCCCGATACCGTGCCGTTAGGGAGCATAACTGTTTTGTTATCTACAGTTTTAAGAGTTGTATAAAAAACATTTATATCGGTAACCGTACCCGATTCGCCGTCGGAAATTATATAATCGCCAAGTTTGAACGGTTTGAAAATCATTATAAGTATACCACCGGCAATGTTTGAAAGCCCGCCCTGAAGAGCAAGACCTATTGCGGCACCGGCTGTGGCAAGAAGCGCAACGATGGATGCCATCGGTATGCCCATTACCGAAACAGCTATTACAATAATAAGTATCTTCATTGCCACATTACATATGTTTGCAATAAAGTTTACGGCAGTTTTATCAAGCTTTGAAACCCTCTTAGAATTTCTTATCCATTTTGCCACCTTGGACGAGAAAAACCATCCAAGTACAACAATCACACCGGCAACTACAAGTTTAAGTCCGGCAGATACAAGCCAAGTCAAAATCGTTTGTCCCATATACTTTCTCCTCATAATTATTTTTTAGTATTTTAACATATATGTTTTTAATTGTCAACTGATTTTATGCTGTTTTTACAACAGACAATTTGATTTTTTGAATATTTATATGATGTTTATATGGTATGTAACAAGCCATTATATGTTTATTTACGGCGATAATTTACAAAAAATTTATAGTCGACGAATGATAACTCTGCTATAATTTATTTGAAATGTGATTAAACATAAATAAGATTTGTGGGTGAGTCTCCGATGCTTGAAGTACGCAATCTCTCCAAAAAATATGATTTTAATAATTTTGCTGTGGAAAATCTGAATTTTTCGATATCTCCGGGGCATATTTACGGATTTTTAGGTGCTAACGGTGCCGGCAAAACAACAACAATGAATATGATGGCGGGCACACTTGCCCCTACTTTTGGCGAGATTTATGTTTGCGGACACAACATTATTACAGAACCTGCGGAAGCAAAAAAACATATTGGATATTTACCCGAAAATCCACCTCTTTACAATGAGCTTACAATAGAGGAATACCTTTCATTTGTAGCTAAGGCAAAGGGATTTTCAAATATAAAAGCAAAAGATCAAATCAACAATGTAATGTCGGCGACAAACATATACGACAAGAAACGCGCGCTTATTTCAACGCTTTCCAAGGGATACAGGCAGCGCGTCGGGATTGCGCAAGCTATGATAGGAAATCCCGAAATAATTATTCTTGACGAGCCGACCGTCGGTCTCGATCCCAAGCAGGTTGTTGAAATACGATCACTGATTGTTCGTCTATCACATAGCAGCACGATAATTTTATCAAGCCATATTCTTTCCGAGGTTGCCGAAATCTGCGATAAACTCATAATAATTTCAAACGGTCATCTGGTTGCAAATGACGATATGGAAAATCTCAAGCAGAATTATGCCATCGGCAGTATGCTTATTATTACCGCGCACGCTACATCGGCAAAAATGAAAGAAATTTTGACGGATGTATATTCTTCAAATGAGATTATCGGATTTGAACAACACGGCATTGAATCTACTGCCAAGATAAAATTTGACAAAAAAAACGATTTACGGGAAAATGTATTTTTCAAATTTTCAGCTGCCAAATGTCCGATATTAAGTATGTCGATTGTTGAACCTTCGCTGGAAGATGTATTCCTTAATTTAACCGAAGCCAAATCGGAAGCAAATATTAAAAAAGAAAAAAAGCCCAATGAAACGAACAAAAAAAACAATAATTCTCAAAGCAAAAGTAACAGTTCCGAAACATTAAAAAACAAAGAAAGCAGTGTTAAAAACGCAGATGAAGATATTGACGGAGATGATTACCGTCCGCTTTTTGTGAAAAGGAGATAACCTTGATTGCAGTTTTAAGAAAAGAGCTTCGCTCGTGTTTTTCGAATATGTACGGTTATATTCTGATGTGTGCATATTTGTTCTTTGCGGGGCTGTTTACATCCTCCGTTTGTTTATTCGGCGGATCATCTTCCATTGAACTTTCATACGGATACTTGTCATTTATTTTTTTACTTGCCGTGCCGTTTCTTACAATGAAAGGCATGTCGGATGAACGACGGCAAAAAACCGATACTTTACTCTATTCGCTTCCGATCGGATCACTCGATATTGTGATGGGAAAATTCTTGTCAATGACAATCATTATGGGGATTTGTCATTTAATTGGATTTTCCGCGGTTTTTATACTCTCTTTTTACGGAAAAATCAATCTTATTTCCGCAATAGGCGGCACAATCGCTCTGTATCTATGCGGATGTTCTCTTCTGTCTGTAGGACTTTTTATTTCAACGCTGTCAGGAAATATACTTATATCTGCCCTTTTATCATTCGGCGCAATGCTCATTATTTATTTCATGCCCAATCTTGTATCTTTTATTCCGACTACCGCCGTAGGCTCTTTTATAACTCTGACAATAATAATATTGCTTTTTTCATCGCTTACCGCTTATTTGTCAAAGAGTTTTTCGGTAAGTATAGCATTTTTTCTGATTTTGGAGCTTCTGAACATCTCCGCTCTTCTTTTTTTTCCTGATACGGAAAAAAATCTTGCGGTAAAATTATTTTCATTTTTATCGGTAACAGATAAATTAACGACATTTACGACATATGCCGTATTTGACATACAAAATATATTATATTTTATAAGCTTTACCGCATTGTTTATTTATTTCACTTATTTATCGGTTGAAAAACGCCGCTGGCGCTGATTATTTGAAAGGAACGCTGTATATGTCTGAAAATAAGAATCATCTGACACATGATTTGTTTAACAGAACAATATTAAAAAGCGGAATAATCACTGCCGCCTGTGCTCTTCTTGCCGCTACTGTTTGCGTATTGATATATACTCTATCCGGGCTGTTGCCGGTATCAATCAGAAAGATAGATTTAAGTCAGCATAAAACAACCGAATTATCCGATGATGCAATAAGCTTTATAGGTGAAATATCCGATAATATTGATATATATCTTATAAGTGAAACAGGTAAAGAAGACACCGTTATAACAAGTTTTATCGAAAGAGTTACCGAAGCTTCGGATAAAATAAAACTCGATACAGTCGATCCTGCTGTTCAACCGTCATTTGTGTCAAAGTACAGCGATACCGATTTGGATGACAATTCTTTAATTGTAGTTTCAAAAAAACGTTCGAAAATCATAGAATGCTACGATATGTACACATTTATCGTATATGATCAATCCGAAAATGAGCTCGGAGAATACAGATATGAAGACTTTTACACAATGCTTCAAAATTATTCTTCTTATTTTTCGGCGGGATATTATACATATACACAACAGTTTGACGGCGAAAACACACTTCTGTCTGCTATTGATTATGTGACATCCGATGTTTTGCCGACTGCATATGCTCTAACCGGACATGGCGAACAGTCAATATCCGAAGGATTGATTTCATCATTATCGATTGATAATATTGATTGCAAAAGTCTTATATTAACAAGCAATATGGAGGAGATAACCGACACATTCGGTATTATTATAATAAACTCTCCGTCTTCGGATATAAGCAGTGCCGAATTATCTCTTCTTAATGATTATCTTGACGGAGGCGGAAGCATTATCCTTCTGACATCCGCGGATGCTGTGGAATTTACAAACTTAATGTCACTGACCGAGAGATACGGACTTATCGGAACAAACGGCTATATTTATGAAGAAAACGCCGAGAACTACATGGGTTATAACGACATTATTCTTCCAAGCTGCACTTCGGCGTCCGCGTATCTTAATCTGGGGCTGTATTCTGCAGCGCTTGTAAGTGCACACCCTATCACGATAGCAGAAGAAAATGAGGTTAACGCCTCATATGTGACTTTGTTTGCAACTTCCGACTCAGCCCATTTTAAGGAAGCGACTGATAATGACATTGAACAAAACGATGATGACAGCGTCGGTCAATATACAGTAGGAGTTGTTGCAACAACCTCAAAATCATCGCTTGTTTGGATATCATCGTCCTACTTTATTGAATCGTCGGTTAACAGCTATGTAAACGGCAATAATTATATTTACTTTGTTTCATTATGC
>CAZHPU010000060.1:0-8424 GCA_964534435.1 uncultured Lachnospiraceae bacterium
AACGATAAGTTCCACGGAAAAAACGGTGAAGATATGATTTTGCCTGTGCCGCCCGGAACACTTATAAAAGACTCTCAAAGCGGACAGATTATCAAAGATATGTCCGACTGTGATGATTTTGTCATTTGTAAGGGCGGAAAAGGAGGTTGGGGTAACAGACATTTTGCGACTCCGACAAGACAAATACCGCGATTTGCAAAAGCGGGAATTAAAGGCGAGGAAAAAGAGGTAGTACTTGAGCTGAAGCTGATCGCCGATGTAGGATTGATCGGCTATCCTAATGTCGGCAAATCTTCTATTTTGTCTTTAATTACGAGTGCACAGCCTAAAATCGCCAACTACCATTTTACAACGCTTGAGCCGAATATAGGCGTTGTAAATGTAGAAAAAGAAAAAGCATTTGTAATTGCCGATATTCCCGGACTTATAGAGGGAGCATCGGAAGGGGCAGGTCTCGGTGATCTCTTTCTTCGTCATGTGGATCGCTGTCGGCTTCTTCTTCATGTTGTAGATGTTTCGGGAAGCGAAGGACGAAACCCTGTTGATGATATAAAAATTATCAATAACGAGCTTTCGGAATTCAGTGCAGATTTGGCATTGCGTCCACAGATTGTTGTTGCGAATAAAAAAGATTTACTGACCGATGAAAACGATTTATCCGAGTTTGAGTCATATGTAAAAAATCAGGGGTATGACCTGATTTATGTATCTGCGGCTACAGGCGAAAATATTAAGACATTGGTTTACAAGACATATAATGAACTTAAAACTCTTCCGCCGATTACCGTTTACGAAAGCAATTATGTTTCGCCAGATGAATTTAATGAGAAGACCGATCACGAAGTGCAAATTACTGTGGACGATCATGGAACCTACGTAGTTGAAGGCGAATGGCTCTATAATCTTATGGGATCTATTAACTTTGACGACAGGGAATCACTGAATTATTTTCAGCGTGTGCTCAGAAAATCCCGCGTAATTGAAAAGCTCGAGGCTCTCGGCGCCGTCGACGGTGATACTGTCAGCATATATGATTTTGAATTTGATTTTGTTAAATAAAATATGTTTGAAAAGATTGAAGAAATTAGCCGCAAATACGAGCAAATTTGCAACAAGCTAATGCAGCCCGATATTGTTTCGGACCATAAACTTTATACGTCGCTAATCCAAGAACAAAATTCAATTAAGCCATTGGTTGAGACTTACGTCGAATATCGCAAATGTGAGGATGAAATCGAGACCGCGAAGCAGCTCTTAAACGAAGAGGATGATTCCGAATTTATCAATCAGCTTAATGAAGAAATTAAGATCAATAAAAAAAGATTAGGCGAACTTGAAAAAGAAATAAATCTTCTGCTGATTCCGTGTGATCCGAATGATTGCCGAAATGTAATTGTTGAAATTCGTGCCGGCGCCGGAGGCGAAGAAGCTGCACTATTTGCCGCAGATTTATATCGTATGTATTCAATGTATTCTGCTTCCAATGGATTTAAGACCGAAACAATTACCTCAAACGAAACCGGACTCGGAGGTTATAAGGAGATAACTTTTTTGGTTAAGGGAAGCGGTGCCTTTTCAAAGTATAAATTTGAAAGCGGAGTTCACCGTGTACAGCGTGTTCCGAAAACAGAATCACAGGGAAGGATACAAACATCCACCGTTACGGTAGCGGTACTGCCCGAGGTTGAAGATATAAACATCAGTATAAATCCCGATGATTTGCAGATTGAAACCTGTAAGTCGAGCGGTGCCGGTGGACAGCATATCAATAAAACCGAATCTGCGGTTAGGGTTATACATAAACCGACCGGAATTGTGATTGAATGTCAGCAGGAACGAAGTCAGCTTCAAAATAAAGAAAAAGCAATAAATATGCTTAAGACAAAACTATATACTATCAAAAAAGAGGCACAGGAATCCGAGATTGCAAGCAGCAGAAAGTTGCAGGTCGGAACAGGCGACCGATCGGAAAAAATCAGAACATATAATTTTCCGCAGAGTAGGGTGACCGATCATAGAATCGGGTTGACGTTATACTCTATTGAAAGTTTTATGAACGGTAATATCGGACCTTTGATTGATGCTTTAATCGCGGCAGACAGTGCCGAAAAAATGAAAAAAGAGCAAAATCTGATAGGAATTAACGGGTTAAATGATTACAGAAATAATAAATAATGTGGATGATACGTCATTAAGAAAAGCCGCGGAAATAATTAAAAAGGGTGGACTTGTTGCATTTCCTACCGAAACTGTTTATGGACTCGGTGCAAATGCGCTGATTGCCGATGCCGCAAAAAAAGTGTATGAGGCCAAAGGCAGACCATCGGACAACCCCTTAATAATTCATCTCGCCCGCGCCGAGGATGCGGAAAAATATTGCCATACAAACGAAATTTTTTATCGTATAGCCAAGTTGTATATGCCCGGACCTATAACCGTCATTCTTCCCAAAAGAGATATCATTCCTTACAGCGTTACCGGCGGGCTTGAGACGGTTGCGGTGCGCATTCCGTCAAATCAAATAGCACACAAATTAATAGAATATTCGGAATGTCCGATTGCGGCTCCGTCAGCAAATTTAAGTGGTAAGCCTTCATGTACTTCTTTTGAGCATGTTATTGAAGATATGTACGGAAGAATCGATATGATTCTTAACGGCGGAGACTGTGAAATAGGTTTAGAGTCGACAATTATAACCGTCTGCGGTAATGATATTAAAATACTCAGACCCGGAAAAATTACAGTCGAAATGTTGACTGCCGACGGTTTTAATGTTACTCTTGACAAGGCGGTAACGGAAAAATTGGGTGAAGGTGAAAAGCCGCTTGCTCCCGGAATGAAATATCGCCATTACGCTCCGCGTGCGTCGGTTATTCTCTTATCCGGCGATGATGAGAATGTCGAACGCTATATGTCAAAATATGTCGGCGACGATTCTGTTGCTTTTATCTGCTTTGAAGAATATTCATTGATTAAAGACAGCAGTAATGCAAGGATTATCGGAAAAGAAAACGATCTTGATTTGCAGGCAAAAAAAATATTCGATATGCTTCGTGAGTTTGATACTGAACCGAAAATTAAAACTGTATATGCTAAATTACCATCTAAAAACGGTATAGGTCTTGCCGTTTATAACAGGATGCTTAAAGCCGCGGGATATCAAATTATCAATGTTTAAGGATTTGCAATTAAATTAAGGAGAGTACCATGCCAAAAAAGAAAAAGGAAATTGATACTTCGGCTGTTGAACAGGATGCACCGATTGTCAATCAGCCGATAACAGACACCGTTGTAAAGAATTATATGCCCTATGCAATGTCTGTTATTATATCAAGAGCTATTCCGGAAATCGACGGGTTTAAGCCATCTCACAGAAAAATTCTTTATACAATGCTCAAAATGGGCTTGATGACCGGCCCGAGGACCAAATCGGCTAATGTTGTCGGTCAAACAATGCACTTAAATCCGCATGGCGATGCTTCTATATATGATACGCTTGTAAGATTAACTAAGGATAATGAATCGCTTCTTCATCCTTTTATTGATTCGAAAGGATCTTTCGGCAAGCAGTATTCTTCGGATGCTTATGCCGCTTCAAGATATACCGAAGTAAAACTCGATCCTTTTTGTAATGAAATTTTCAGAGGCATAGACAAAAATGCGGTAGATTTCATTCCAAACTATGATAATACCACAACAGAGCCTCTGCTGCTTCCGACCGCATTCCCAAATATTCTCGTTTCCGCAAATATGGGTATTGCCGTTGGACTTATGTCAAAGATATGCTCATTCAATCTTGCCGAAATTTGTGACGGTACTATACAAATTCTGCGCAATCCGCAAACCGATGTCGATCAAATGTTGGACATTGTTAAAGCCCCCGATTTTCCGGGCGGCGGACAGCTTATCTATAACAGACAGCAACTTGCCGATATTTATAAAACCGGTACGGGATCGTTTGCCGTCCGTAGCAGATATGTATATGATAAAAGCCAAAATTGCATAGATATAATTCAGATTCCTTATTCAACATCACTTGACATTATTATGAAGAAGCTTACCGAGCTTGCGAAAAACAATCAGCTTAGGGAAGTAACCGATTTTCGTGATGAAATTGACCGAAACGGTTTTAAGCTTACGCTGGATATTCGCAAAGGTGTAGATCCGGATAATCTCATGAATAAGCTGTTTAAGCTGACGCCTCTTCAAGATAATTTTTCGTGTAATTTCACAGTTCTTATCGGTAATGTTCCGAAACAGCTTGGTCTTATTGAAATCATAAAGGAATGGATCAAATTCAGAATCAACTGTGTTAAGCGCGAGCTTTCTTTTGATTTACAGAAAAAGAAGGAGAGACTCCATTTACTTCAGGGACTCGGCAAAATACTCCTTGACATAGATAAAGCAATTAAAATCATCAGACAGACGCCTAATGAAAAAGATGTAATACCGAATCTGATGAAAGGATTCGATATTGATGAAATTCAGGCCGATTTTATTGCCGAAATCAAACTCAGAAATCTGAATAGGGAATATATACTTAAAAGAACTCAGGAGATTGAAGCTTTGACAGCCGAAATTGCCGATATAGAGGATCTTGTTTCTTCCGAAGCAAGGCTGAAAACATATATCTCCAAGCAACTTAAAGAAATCAAAGCAAAGTACGGTAAACCGCGTCAAACTCAACTTATTTACGAGGAAGATATATCGGAATATGTTGAGCAAAATACTGTTGAAGAATATGCGGTTAAGCTGATTTTTACAAAGCAGGGTTATTTCAAAAAGATGCTTGTACAGCCTTCGCGCGCAAACGATGAACAAAAACTTCGCGAAGATGATGAAATTATTGCTTGTGATGATGCCAAAAGTTCAGATGACATTTTGTTCTTCTCAGATGGCGGTCAATGTTATAAATCAAGCGTCGAACAATTTGAATCGATTAAGGCAAGCTCATCCGGCGATTATGTCCCTGCAAAACTCGGATTTGATAAAGGCGAAAGAGCTATTTTTATGAAGGCGTTCGATAAGAACTCTTTAATCGGCAATTTCGTATTTATATTTGAAAACGGAAAGGCGGTTCGAATTCCCGCTTCGGCATATGAAACTAAATCAAATCGAAAAAAATTAACGGGGGCATTTAACGTTTCTTCTCCCGTAGTTGCTATTTTCTATGAAAACAAACCTTTTGATATTCTGCTTCTGTCGGATGCAAATAGGGCTATTTTGATAAGCTCATCGCTTATTCCGCTTAAACAGACAAGATCATCTCAGGGTGTTTCTGCTTTTTCATTAAAACAAAATCAGAAAGTTGTAAAAGCTTTGCGTGATTATAATCAAAAAGGCGAGAAATCATATAGAAAGCAAAAAATCCCTGCATCAGGAATCCCTTTTGAAACAATGGATATAAATGACAATCAAATAAAAATAATATAATTATTTTTTTATAAAATTATAATTCAGATGGTGAAATAAATGTCGAATAAAACCAAAAGTAATAAATATAAAAAGAATAGTCAATACCAATACAATCTGTGGGTCAGAATTCTTTGCGGACTGCTCGGGTTACTGATGGTTTTGGGAATTGTTTTGATGATAATTGAGACATCTGTTTATTCGACTGCTACAGAGGCTGATAATACCGATGAAATATCTGTATCCGCCGATATAACAAACAAAAATCTCGGTATTTCCGAAAAAGAAATAAGTGTAGGTTTATGCTACGGTGATTCATCTGTTGAAAGTTTCACATTAGCATCGGCAAGCGGATTTAAGATTAAAAATTCATCTCAAAAAAAAATATTTGAATTTAATGATATTTCCTCAATACATGTTTGTATCGGCGGGTCGCTTTCATTTTTAGGTAATAAGATGGTTAAATCCGATGAGGGAGTTAAGGTTACATCCGAATATCATATTCAAATAAAGGAATATGCATACAAAAGCAATAGCAAAGATGAAATCGATAACCCCGCACCGATTAATCCGAATTCCGAGAAGGGAATAGTGACTTATTCTGATTTTTCATCTGATAATATTTTTGAGTATGTAAATGATTTGAATACATCGGGTGTTCTGAGCGTCGGCAATGCCAAAGCCTATCCGGCTTATATAAACGGCAAATATTATATAAGAATAGGACAGTTTGAAAGCGAAGACGACGCAAGTGCTTTGTTAAATGAATTGAGCGATTCTTTGATACTAAACAGAGCCGAGATAGTTGAGTCGGATTTCGGAACTTTTACATTTATCGATGCGTCCAATCATAAAGTCATTTGTGAAATCTATACTTCCGATAAGAAAGTAAACGTATGCTCAATTCAAGGCAATTTGGCTTCCGTTGATTCGGGTGTTTATTCGGGCTATTTTATATTTTCATATGGTAGCAGTGATGTAAATAAATTGAATGTTGTCAACAAGCTCTTGCTTGAAGATTATGTTGCATCAATTATCAATTATGAGATAACAGACGATTATTCTACGCAGTCTGCAATGGCTGTTGCCGTTGTTTTGCGGACAAATGCATATAATATGCTCGGAAGACATAAGCAGAATGGTTTTGATGTTTGTACCGACAGCCACTGCCATTCATTCGGAGGAGTTTTCTCTTCCGACGGTAATTTGCGTGAAGCGGTAAGCAGCACGGAAGGTCAGATTATTTCATATAAATCAAGGTCGATTAATGCCGCATATTGCATTTCAAGCGGAACATTTACTTCTTCTGCGGCAGCGATATTCGGCTGTGACGATTATCCCTATCTTTCTTCGGTAGATACATCTTGGGACACATCTGTTAGTTGGCAAAAAGTCATTTCTTCCGAAGAACTTTATATTCTGCTTTCAAATCACGGATATTCGGACATAACTTCTCCTGTGAAATCTATTGTGATTGAGAGTTATTCCGAAGAGTCGAAATATGTGAATACTGTTTTTATAACCGATATATTGGAGCATAGTGTCACGATTGAAGGGCAGGATAGAATAATGGATGTGTTTTGTCAAATTCTTCCTTCAATGAATTTTTCTGTTACTGTTTCAAACGGCACTGATGGGAATAAATACGGTGATTTCGTTTTTTCGGGGTACGGAAACGGAAACGGTGTTGGACTGAGTTTAACCGGTGCTGCGGAGCTTGCAAATCAAGGTCTTGATTATGTATCAATATTAAAAATATACTATGTTGATACCGAAGTTATATATTAAACATTAAGTGTAAATTTTATATAACACAAAGGAAAATTTGATGAGGTTTGTTTTTTTTGATATTGAATGTGCAAACTGCTTCCAGGGAAAAGGAAAGATTTGCTCGTTCGGGTATGTTATTACAAATGAAAATTTTGAGATACAAGAGCAGCATGATATGATAGTCAATCCCGATTCAAAGTTTAACCTCGGACCGGATATTAAACTTGCATATTCAAAAAGTGAGTTTAAGTCCGCACCTCTTTTTCCTTTGTTTTATGACGAAATAGATGCGCTTTTATCCGATCCTGAATCACTGGTATTTGGATTTTCAGCTTCAAATGACGCTAGATATGTCAGAGATGAATGTATAAGATACAATCTTCCGTCAATAAACTATCGGTTTTATGATGTTCAAAAAATGTATATGTGTTATAATGAACTGAAAAATCAACCGTCTCTTGTCGGATTATGCAACCAATATAATATTCCGGAGAATCAGGATGTCCATAAAAGTGATGTTGACGCCAGAATGACAATGGAAGTTTTGCAAAATCTTTGCGAATTAACAGGGAAGGATGTTTGCGATCTTATCAGCAGTTATCCCGGCTCGGTAGGAGAAATGAAAGATGGGACACTTAGCTGGGTGTTTAACCCTCCTAAAGAAGAAAAAACATCTAAGGATAATCACACTGACTCTAAAAATTCCGGCAACAAAATGACGAGATTTTCTCTAAGATATAAACTCTTTCAAAAATATGTTGCTACTCTGAATAGTCTTTCCTCATCCGATTCAAATGCGCCGCTTTATGGCAAAACTGTTTGTATTTCGGCTGTTTATGAAGAAAAACATTTTAATCAAATGATATTTATTGCCGAAAAAATATCTTCTCTTGGCGGAAAATATACTTCGGTTGCAAGTAACTCTGATATTTTTGTAAAATACGATGCCATTAAATCCGATGGCTCGCAAAAAAAATGTCCTAGATATAATAAAGTAATGAAGGAAATAGCAAACGGAAAAGATATAACGGTTATAAGCTTTCTTGATTTTGTTAATATGCTTGGTATATCGTTTGAAGAATTGGTAAATTGCAAAAAATATAAAATAGATAACAGCAAAATTAAACCCGTTGAAAATTAAAATAGCAACCGACTATTGATGCAATATCAATAGTCGGTTGCTATTATATTATGGCTTTAGCCGGTTGAGGACGGGACGTCCGAAACAGACAACCACCCGCT
>CAZHPU010000061.1:0-8294 GCA_964534435.1 uncultured Lachnospiraceae bacterium
CTGGACTTCATCCCTCACCCGTTCCCTACGCCGATGTCGTCACAACGACAACTCACAAAACTCTCCGCGGCCCGCGCGGCGGCATGATTCTCTGCCGCGAGGAACTCGCAAAACAGATTGACAAGGCGATATTCCCCGGCACGCAGGGCGGTCCCCTGATGCATACAATCGCGGCGAAAGCCGTCTGCCTCGGCGAGGCGCTGAAACCCGAATTTACCGACTACGCGAAGAAGATTGTCGCGAACGCGAAGGCTTTCGCCGACGGATTTTCGAAAAACGGCTTCGATATGGTGTCGGGCGGAACCGACAACCATCTTATTCTGCTCGATCTGCGCTCTTTCGGCATCACGGGTAAAGATTTCGAGCACCGTCTTGACGCGGTCAACATCACCACAAACAAAAACGGCATACCGAACGATCCGCAGAAGCCGACCGTAACGAGCGGTCTGCGCGTCGGCACACCCGCCGCCACAACACGCGGACTTGTTGAAGAAGATTTCGCGAAACTCGCCGAGCTTTTCTCGCTCTGCGCATCGCCCGATAACGAAAACTTCGAAAAAGCGGCCGAAGACATACGCCGCGAGGTCAAGAAAATCACCGACAAATATCCGCTTTACGAAGAGGGCGGAAAAATCGTTTAATTTTACGGCAGGCGATGATTATGAAAGAAGAAGAAAAAATCAAGGCGGGTATTCTCTTTTGTCCCGGAGATCCCGAACTTAAAGCGATAAAGCTGAAAACGCACAAACTGAACGTCGACTACAATATGACGCATGAAGACGATGTCGAAATACGCGCCGCCATTCTGCGTGAAATCGTCGGCGAAATGGGAGAGGGCGGCTTTATTCAGGGGCCGATTGCCTTCCACTACGGCAAACACACGAAAATCGGAAAGAGCTTTTTCGGCAATTTCAATCTGACGATTCAGGACGACGCCGAGGTGACAATCGGCGACAACTGCGATTTCGGGCCCAACGTAACCATAGTAACTCCCCTTCATCCGATGCTCGCAGACGAGAGAAAAGCGATAAAAACCGCCGACGGGCAGCCGCGCAGACTCTGCTGGGCAAAGCCCGTGCATATCGGGAACAGATGCTGGCTGTGTGCGGGCGTAACCGTCTGCCCCGGCGTGACAATCGGAGATGACTGCGTAATCGGCGCGGGAAGCGTGGTAACACGCGACATTCCGTCGGGCTCTTTCGCCGCAGGCGTACCCGCAAGAGTAATCAGAAAGCTGACCGCTGCCGACAGCATAAAAAATCATCCCGAAATTCTCGCCGACAACATTATAATCGAAAACGAAGAAAACTGACTGTACCGACAAGGAGGCTTACCTATGAATATACCCTGCGTGCCCGATCACCCCGTGGATGTTCTGCTCGACACCGATGCCTTCAACGAGATTGACGATCAGTTCGCGATTTCGTATATGCTGGCATCCTCCGATAAACTGAAAGTCGCCGCAATCTGCGCCGCGCCCTTTTTCAACGAAAATTCAAGCTCACCCGCCGACGGCATGGAAAAAAGCTACGACGAAATACTGAAACTCTTGAAACTCGCGGGACATACCGAGCTTTCGGACCGCGTTTTCCGCGGCTCCGACCGCTATCTTCCCGATGAGCATACCCCCGTAGACTCGCCCGCCGCCCGCGAAATCGTAAGGCTCGCCCTCACCCATGACGGCGAAAATCCGCTCTACGTGGTGGCAATCGGCGCGATTACCAATGTCGCGTCGGCAATTCTGCTCTGCCCCGAAATAACCGATAAAATCACGGTCGTCTGGCTCGGCGGACATTCGAGAATGATGCCCGACACACGCGAATTCAATATGAATCAGGACATCGCGTCGGCACGCGTGATTTTCGGCTGCGGAGCGCCGCTCGTTCAGCTTCCCTGCTTCGGCGTCGTCGATATATTCGCGACCTCCGAATACGAGCTTCGCCACTGGCTTTCGGGCAAAAACAAGCTCTGCGACTATCTTGTCGAAAACACTGTCGCCGCCGCGAACAGATACGCGAGCGGCCGCCCGTGGACACGCGTCATCTGGGATGTAACCGCGGTTGCGTGGCTGCTCAATGATGGCGAGCGCTTCATGAACTCCGAAATCATTCATTCGCCGATTCCCGAATATGACGGCCACTACGGATACGACAGCCGCCGTCATCTCATCAGAGCGGTAACCCACATAAACCGCGACGCTCTTATCGAGGATCTTTTTGACAAACTCGCGTCAATGTAAAACCGTTTTACATTTGTTTTAGATTGCTTTTTTCAAAATATTACCGTTTTATACCGAAAAAGAGCCGAAAATCGGCTCTTTTTTCTTTTTTTGTCTTTTTTGCTTTCGCGATTTTACATGCATTTTACATTCATTTATGAAAACAGTGATAGTTCGGCGGGCGGCAAAAGACTAAAATAAGGCCAGACAAGAAAAAGAAAGCAAAAGAAAAAAGGTCCGCGGAAACGGACAGAAAGAAGGAAAAATAATTATGAAAAAATCTGTTGTAAAAATTCTCAGCCTCGCGCTTGCGGGTGCCATGAGCGTTCTTTCGCTCGCATCCTGCGCCGGCGGCAAATCAACATTCGACGCATCGAAGAACATCAGCGTTGTCGCACGTGAGGACGGCAGCGGAACAAAATCGGCATTCATGGAAATCATCGGACTCAAAGGCAAAACCGATGTAAGCGGCGTAATCATCGCATCCAGCACCGCGGCTGTTCTGAACGAAGTAAAAGGCAATCCGCTCGCAATCGCATACGAGAGCCTCGGATATGTAACCGACGAAGTAAAGATGCTCAAAGTCGACGGCGTCGAAGCTACAGTCGAGAATATCAAGAACGGCACATACAAAATCGCAAGACCTCTGAACATCGTATTTAAGGAAGCAACCGTACAGGACGGCGTATGCAAGGCATTCTACGAATTCCTGCAGAGCAGCGACGCACAGACAATCATCTCGGACAACGGCTATGTATCAACCAAAGACGGCGCAGTCGCATACACGATTCAGTCGGGACTTACCGGTGAAATCGGAATTTCGGGATCGACATCACTCCAGCCTCTTATGATAAAGCTCGCAGCAAAGTTCATGGAACTCCAGAACGGCGTAACCGTATCGGTTGAAGGCGGCGGAAGCGGCACAGGCTACAAGAACGCCGAAAACGACGTCGGAAACTTCGGTATGATTTCCGAAACATTCAACTCCGAAAAAGCTCCCGACTGCACATCTTACGAAGTCGCAAAAGACGGCATCGCGGTAATCGTCAACAAAGAGAATACCACCGACAGCATCTCGCTTGACTCGCTCAAAAACATCTACGACGTAGACGCAGGCGATGAAGCGGTTACGACTTGGAGCAAGGTAAAATAATTATGGGATCGGTTTACCGTTTCATTAAAACAAGAGAAAAGGTAATGAAGGGCGTGTTCCTTGCGAGCGCGCTCTTCTCGGTCGTTGCGCTGGTAACGATTACGGTATTCCTTTTTGCGAGCGGTCTGCCCTTCATAGCAAAAACCGGAGTCGGAAACTTCCTGTTCGGTACAAAATGGGCGCCGCTTGCCGACTCGCCCGCCTACGGCATACTTTCGATGATTGTGGCAAGCCTCTATGTCACCGCCCTCTCGGTATTTTTCGGAGTCGGCGTCGGGCTTTTCACCGCAATCTGCCTCTATAAATTCTGCCCGCAAAAACTCGTCGCCCCGATAAGACAGATGGTGAATCTGCTTGCGGGCATTCCGTCGGTCATATTCGGTCTGTTCGGCATGACGATAATAGTTCCCTATATCCGCGATTACATTTCGCCGACAGGCGTCGGCTACGGCATACTCGCATCGTCAATCGTGCTCGGAATCATGGTGCTGCCGACAATCGTTTCGGTCAGCCTTGACGCCATGAATGCAGTCCCCGAAAGCTATTTCGAGGGTGCGCTCGCACTCGGCGCAACAAGAGAGCAGACAACTTTCAAGGTTATGCTCCCCGCCGCAAAGAGCGGCATACTCGCGGGCGTCGTGCTGGCAATCGGACGCGCGATAGGCGAAACAATGGCGGTAATCATGGTTATCGGCGGCGCCGCCGAAATGCCGAAGAGCATCTTCCAGAGCGTGCGCACGCTTACCGCGAACATCGCGATGGGCGCGACCGAAATCAAAGGCGAGGCCGAATACGCGCTGATTGCGACGGGCATCGTGCTTTTCGTGTTCACCCTGCTGTTGAATGTCAGCTTCTCTCTTCTGTCGGCCGACAAATCCGAAAAGAAAGAGAAAAAGCGTCACAGACGCTATGACGATAAAAAAGACGAAAAAGAAAAGTCCGAAAAATCGGACGGCAAAATCGAAAAATCGGAGGTGAGCGGCGATGACGGCATCAAAGACAGATAAAAATGCCGGCGTAAAGAAAGCCGAAATCGGCGGCACCGCCGACAGACGGTTTTACTCCTTCCTCAAATATCTGAGCGTGGCGCTCACCGTCCTTTCGGTCGTCGCGCTTGTGACGATTATCGCCTATGTGCTGATTAACGGCTGCGATAAACTTTCGTGGCAGCTGCTCTTCGGAAAATACGGCGCGGAACCGTCAATCTACCCCGCCTTCATCGGAACGCTCTATCTCGTGCTTATCGCGTCGGTAATCGCCGTTCCGATCGGAATTTTCAGCGCGATCTACCTTGTCGAATATATGGACAACAAGGGTAAAATCGTGAAAGTAATCCGCATCGCGACCGAAACACTCGCCGGCATACCGAGTATAGTCTACGGTCTGTTCGGGTATCTCGTTTTCGTGGTAACCTTCAAATGGGGCTATTCGCTGCTCGGCGGCGGAATAACGCTCGCGATAATGATTCTTCCCGTAATCGTCCGCTCGACCGAAGAGAGCCTGCTCGCCGTCCCAGACGGCTACCGCGAAGGCTCGTACGCGCTCGGCACAAGTAAAGTCCGCACGATTTTCTCGGTTGTGCTTCCCTCGGCGGCAAGCGGAATCGTGACCTCGGTAATACTCGCGGTCGGACGTATCGTCAGCGAAAGCGCGGTACTTATTCTCACGGTCGGAATGGTTGTGAACAATGTTCCGAAGAGCGTGATGAGCCCCGGCTCGAGTCTTGCGCTCGACATTTACTATTTCGCGAGCAACGGCTATCCCGATGAGGCAGCCGCCACATCGGTCATCCTGCTGATAGTCGTAATTCTTCTTAATCTCGCCGCAAGCGGCATCGGCAAACTAATGAACAAAAAGACCGGAGGAAAATAAATGCAACAGTTCAGTGATAAAATGAATATATCGGTAACAGACTGCAAACTGTGGTACAACGATTTTCAGGCGCTGAAAGGCATAAATATGGAGATGGCGGAAAAGGAAATCACCGCCTTCATCGGCCCGTCGGGCTGCGGAAAAAGCACATTTCTGAAAACGCTCAACCGCATGAACGACCTTGTCGCGGGATGCAGAATCGAGGGCAGCTTCATCATCGGCGGAGTCGATATTTACGCAAAGGACACCGATATAAACCTGCTCCGCAAGAATGTCGGTATGGTTTTCCAGAAGCCGAACCCCTTCCCGATGAGCATCTATGACAACATAGCCTTCGCTCCCCGCACATTCGGAATAAAAGGCAAGGCCGAACTTGACGAAATCGTCGAAACGAGTCTCAGACGCGCGAGCATCTGGGACGAGGTAAAAGACCGCCTCAGAAAGAGCGCGCTCGGCATTTCGGGCGGACAGCAGCAGCGTCTCTGCATCGCGCGCGCACTCGCCGCCGATCCGAAAATACTGCTCATGGATGAGCCGACCTCGGCGCTCGATCCGATTTCGACAGGCAAAATCGAGGAGCTTATGACCGATCTCAAAAAAGAGCTGACGATTGTCATCGTAACCCACAATATGCAGCAGGCGACGCGTATCGCCGACAAGACCGCCTTCTTCTATCTCGGCGAGCTTATCGAATTCGGAGAAACCGAAAAGCTCTTCACCTGCCCGTCGGACAAGCGCACCGAAAACTACATCACAGGCAGATTCGGCTGATTTTGATAAGAATCGGCATATTTTGTTGACAAACAAGAGGAGATATGGTATATTATGAGCATAAGAAACAAATATGAGACCGAACTCGGACAGATGTCGCACAAGCTGATTGCGATGTGCCGCGCCGCCGAGCAGGCGATAGAAAATTCGATAACCGCGCTTGTAAAACGCGACCGCGAGATGTCGAAAGAGGTCATCGCGGAGGACAAGACAATCGACAATATGGAGCATGACATCGAGCAGGACTGCCTGAAAATTCTGCTTATGGAGCATCCGGTAGCCGGAGATTTCCGCGAGGTCAGCGCCGCTCTGAAAATGATAACCGACCTTGAACGGATAGCCGATCAGGCTGCCGACATATCCGAAATCGCCCTTCAATTCGGCGACGAGGAATTCATTAAAGAGCCCGAACACATCTCGCTCATGGCGAAACTCGCAATCGAGATGGTAAAGGACAGCGTGCAGAGCTACATCAACCGCGATCTCGATCTCGCGCTCTCGCTCGACCGCCGCGACGACAGAGTCGATTTGCTCTTCGAAACGGTGAAGAAAGACCTCATCGAGCTTATCAGACAGTCGGCGGACAACGCCGATCAGGCGATACTTTTCATGATGATTGCGAAATATCTCGAAAGAATCGCCGACCATGCCGTGAACATCGGCGAGTGGGTTGAATATTCAATCACCGGAAATCACAAAATCGGATGAGCCCGTGAATGGCCGAATATACGAAAAAAATCCGAAAAATTCCGAAAAGGAGCCGAATATGAGCGAAAAACAGCTTATTTATGCCGTCGATGACGATGAAGGAATACGCGATCTTTACTCATGCGCACTGTCGGGCGCGGGTTTCGACATTGCCTGTTTTGCCGACGGCGAGAGCTTTTTCTCGGCACTGTCCGAAAAGGCGGCGCTCCCGTCGCTTATCCTGCTCGACATAATGCTGCCCGGCGAGGACGGATACGAAATTCTCGCAAGACTGCGTGCCGATTACAGAACAAAAGAAATTCCCGTAATCATGGTATCGGCAAAGGGAGAGGAAATAAGCAAGGTCAAGGGGCTGAACATGGGCGCCGACGACTATATCGCGAAACCGTTCGGCGTACTTGAACTCACCGCGAGAATAAACGCAAATCTCCGCCGCACACAGCCGTCATCGCTGCTTTCCTGCGGCGACATCGAACTCGATGACAAAAAGCACGAGGTCAGAGCCGCGGGCGAGACGGTCGTGCTGACTCTCAAAGAATACGAACTCTTAAAACTTCTTCTGCGCCGCGCTCCCGAAGTCGTCGGACGCGAGGAAATCATAAACACGGTCTGGGGAGAAGATTATATCGGCGAAACGCGCACGCTTGACATTCATGTTGCGACGCTCAGGAAAAAGCTCGGCAGCACAAAAACACAAATAAATACGGTACGAGGGGTGGGATACCTTCTGCAATGAAAAAAAGAATAGTTCTTCTCAATATGCTTATAGTAATAGTCGCGCTGGCAATGATGTTCGGACTCGGCATACTTGTCACGAAAAGCAACGACTATGAAATGGCCGAACAGAAAATAGTCGAAATCACACACATTTACGCGAACAATTACAGCACCGACGCCGATTATTCGAAGAAAATCGACGAGGATATACGCCTTACGGTCGTAGACGCGACCGGCAAGGTAATCGCCGACAGCGAACAGCTCGATCTGTCGTCACTCGAAAATCATCTCGACCGCGAGGAAATCGTCGCGGCGGCAAACGGCTCGCCGAAAATCGTGACTCGCGAGAGCGGATCGGTCGATACAACGATGATGTATTACGCCGAAAAAGTAACGGTCGGCGACAGCTATGTTTTCATCCGCACCGCCATTCCGATCGAAAACGTGAACTCGTATGTGGTAAAGAGCGTTGTCCCGATGATTTTCATCATGATATTCGCTCTCTCCTGCTCGCTTTTCGCAAGCCTGTTCTTCGTCGGCGGACTGCTCAAACCGCTTAAAACGGTCAAAAAATGCCTTGTCGGAATCGGAGACGGCAGCGATTACCGCCCGGTACCGCCGACAACCGATGACGACGACGTCAACAAGCTGCTCTCCGACATAAACGAAATCGGCGAGAAGCTGCGCACAAGCATGGAAACGGCAAAACTCGAAAAAGAAAAGCTCGGCTACATTCTCGACAACATCTCGGACGGAATAGTCGTAACCGACAGCTCGCTCGACATCGAACTCACAAACAGAGTTGCACGGAATGTCTTCGGCGTACGCGATTCGGTCGGTAAACATGTCGATATT
>CAZHPU010000062.1:0-8257 GCA_964534435.1 uncultured Lachnospiraceae bacterium
TATGAAAAAACGGTCGTCGATCCCACCGATTCGTCATGCGGCTATACATTGAGCGTCTGCACCGAATGCGGCAGCACCGCATACGGTGATTATGTCGACTCACTCGGCAAGGCCGAAATCAAAGACGGCAGTCTTTATGTTACCGAAATATTTGCGGGGAGCGATATCGGAAGTGCCGATGAGCTGAAAATATCGGTTAACGGAAAATCTGTTTCGGTTGACGGAAATTTCGTGACGTTGACCGACAACGGCAGCACAACCGAGATTACAGTGCGTCTTTTCGGCGTCGATGCCGTATCGGGAGAAAAGAGTACCGTGGTTATCGAAATCGGAGATTTCAGCCGTGAATTCGAATTTACCGCCGATAAAAATCTCCTCGGATACAACAGCGCGTCGGCAACCGCCTATAACGGTCTCTGCGCCGTAACCCTTTATACCGATTACGAATACAAAATAGGCAGCGAGTTTACCGCCGTTTCGGACAGCGGAGAGAGCTTTACATTCACTCTGACCTATGCGTCGGGCAAAAAGAGAGTGCTCACGTGTTCGGATTTCGATTCGACCGTTTCGACTCTTGTGCTCACCCCATCGAACTCCGAAATAAGCGGAGAATTTGCGGTCTCGACCGCAGGCGCCGAAAATAATGTGATTAAACTCTCATGTTCGGACAGTCAGGCGTTCATTCCGTATTATCAAACAAAGAAAAACGATGCCGACAGCGCAAAGAAGGATCTGCGTTTCGTATTTGTCGCGAACCTCGAAAAACTCGAAAATATCGGAAGCGCAAATGTCGAAATCACATTTTACAGCAGCGGAAATGCCATCCGCACGGTCAGCGGAACGCTCGGAAGCTCGGACGGAGATTATAAACTGTTTGCCGCGCTGACGGCGGCGGGAGACATTTATGTGGCCGAAAGCGGCAGCGCTCTGTTCGGACAGGAAATAATCGGTATTCCCGACGGCGCGTACGATAATTTTACCGTAAAAATAACCGACGGCACAAGCGGCGGTACACTTTTGAGCGTTTCTCTTAAATAGAAATATGAATCCGAAACCCGTAACCGTGTAAATAAATCGAATCAGGAGGAATTTGCATCAATATGAAAATCATTCATACGGCCGATTTGCATCTCGACAGCGCGATAAACGGTCTGCCCGAGCAAAAATCGAAACAAAGAAGAGACGAAATCGTAAAAACCTTCGGCAGGATAATCGAAACGGCACAAAAGGAGAACGCGGAGGCTGTGCTGATTGCGGGAGATATGTTCGACGAGGAGCGGGCAACTCGGACCACGAGTGAATATGTTATCTCACATATCGAAAAAGCCGCCCCGATACAATTTTATTATATGAGGGGCAACCACGATAAATGCACGCCGTTTGACGAAAACGGCATCCCGTCGAATCTCACGATTATGGGCGGCGGCTGTGATTTCGTGCCTCTTTCCGACGATATTTCGCTCTATGCTTTTTCCGAAGACGAAAAATTCGATACAGCCGAATTTGACCGAAGCAAAATAAATATCGTTATGTATCACGGCGATATCACACCGATTGTCGGAAAACTCGCGGGGAAATATATAGACTATCTCGCACTCGGACATATTCATAAGCGTGGTGAGGGAAAAATCGATAACCGCGGCATATGGGTTTATCCCGGATGCCCAAACGGCAGGGGATATGACGAATGCGGCGAAAAAAGCGTTGAAATCATTGAGATTGACGGCACAGGCTTGAAACATTCATTCGCCGCGACATCGGACAGAATTTGCCATGAAATCGAAATCGAAACGACCGAATTCGAAAAGACGGCAGATCTTGCCGACGCGGTATATGAAAAAACAAAAGATATAAAAAGCGCCGATCTCGTAAAAATTGTTTTTGTCGGGAGCATAAAAGATGAAATCAGAACCGATGCGCCCGATGTTACCGAAAAACTCAACAGGTTTTTCGGGTACAGAATTGTCGATAATACCGAAATCGCAACCGATAATTTGGGCGGCGGTCTGTCGCTTGCGGGTAAATTTGCCGAACTTGTCGAGGGCGATGTCTCTCTGAATGACAATATGAAACGGCTTGTTTTGCAGTACGGTCTCGCTGCGCTGAAAGGCAGTAAATAAACGTCCGACCTTGATTTCGACAGCCGAAAACGGCAAATAATTCAAAAGAAAGGTATAGTCAAAGATGAGAATTATATCCTGCAATATCACCGGATTCGGAAAACTCGTAAATTTCAAAAAAGAATTCGACCGCGATTTCAATTCTGAATGTCTTGAAAACGAGAGCGGAAAAACGACCCTTGCCGCCTTCATCAAAGCCATGTTCTACGGCATGGAAAAAACCGAAAGAGATAAATACACACCGTGGTCTCAGGCGCCTTTCGGTGGACAGATAGAATATGAGGACGACGACGGTATACGCCACAGACTCGAAAGAGAGTTCAAAAAACCAAAAACGGCCGACAAAATAAAGCTTATAAAACTGCCGTCATATGAAGAAGAAACCGTTTCGGCATCTGTCGGGGAAGAGATTTTCGGAGTTGATGAAAGCAGTTTCGAACGCACCCTTATACTTTCGGGAGCTCCTTACATCGGCACAAAAAACGATAAGGAAAAAGATAAGATAGTCAGCCGTCTCAGTATGGTTCTCGGCAATGTCGACGACGCGCAGAAACTCAGTAAAGCGCAGGAATTTCTTAAAGAAAAAAGAAAAACGTTTAAGCACGAGAGAGGCGACGGCGGTAAAATATTCGACCTTCAAAACGAAAAAGATGAATGCGAGCGGGAAATAAGAAATCTTGAACTGAATCAGCAGCAAATGCCCGGCATTGAACGCGATATAAAAAACAATGCCGAGGAAACGGAAAAAAAGGAAAAAGAGCGTGAAGCGCTGACAAAAGAGCTTGAAAACGCAACCGCATCGGCCGAAAAAGCGAAAAACAGAGAAGCTTACAATAAGGCAAAAGCCGAATATGAACGCACCCAAAATGAACTTAAATGTGCGGAGAGTCTGTTTAAGAAAAATCCTCCGACCGATGATGAAATCGGCGAGATGCGTAAGCTGACCGTAAGAATCGCCGGAAACATCGAAGATGAAAAAAGAAACGAATTTTCCGCGGATAAATCGGATAGACTTCGTACTCTTGAAAAAAGAATTATTTCGAATGAGCTGATTTCGGAGATTAAAGACAGACGGGATAATGCCAAGGTTCTCAAAATGTCTTACGAAAAAGACGAATCGGATACCGAATTTTTAAGCCTCAAAGAAATGTTTGAAGGCAAATCCGCCGATGAACGCCGCAGTACGAACAAACTTCCGATTATCGCGGCGGCGGTCGGTATCTTGACCGTCCTGATCGCCGTTGTTATGCTGCTTTTAAAACTTGTTCCCGTCGCAATCGTCTGCTTCGCCGTCGCGGCGGTCTGCGCCGTTCTTGCCGTTATGCTTTATAAAAAAGCAAAGACAAGTAACGCCAATGCCGATGCCGCTTATAAAGATTATCTGAAAAAGCTTGACAAGATAAATAAAACAAAGTCGGAAGTCGGCGAAATCGAAAAGAAAAACGCCGATTTGCTTGCCGAAAAAGGATGGAATTCGATCGAAGAGGCGGAAAATGCGGCCGATGAATATAAGCATCTTGCCGACGAAAAAGAAAAATCGGAAGAAGAAGCGAAAAGAATCGGAGTCGAAAGGGAAGAACTTGTAGCGAGCCTCGAAAGTCTGCTCGAAGTCTGCCCGAATGTCGGCGGAACTTATGATGAAAGAGTTAAAACCGTTGAAAATTATAAACGGAATCTCGAAACATCAAAACTGAATGCCGAAAACGCGGAAAAGAATTTTGAAAGCGCAAAAAGGTTTGCACCCGATGATTCGGAAAATACCGAAATATTCGAAACACCCGCGGAAATCAAAAACAAGATTGACGAATGCAACAATGAAATCCGCAGATTGACCGTTCAAAAACCGATCCTCCAAAGAGAAAAAGAGGACCTCGAAAAAGATCGCGATAAGATTATCGAACTCAAAGAGCAAATCGCACAATTGACCGATGATATCACCGACAGCAGTATGCGGCTTAAAGCAATTCAAAAGGCGGCCGAACTGCTCGCCGCTGCCGACGAAGAGCTCAAAAACGCATATCTGCCGATAATGCAGCAGTCATTCAAAAAATACTACGGCGAGTTTGCGCAGAATTCGGAACGTGACTTTGAGATTGACTCAAAGCTGAACGTGCACGTGAACGACAACGGCAGGACCGGAGAAATATCCGAATACAGCAGCGGAAGACGCGATATAGTCGAGCTGTGCATACGCCTGTCGCTTATTGACGCATTTTTCGACGGGAAGCAGACTTTCGTTCTGCTGGATGATCCGTTTGTCAATCTCGATGATGTCAATGTTAAACTCGCTGTCGAAACGCTGAAAAAGATGACCGAAAACAGGCAGATAATCTATCTTACCTGCAGCAAATCGAGAATGCCCGAATAAAACAAATATAAAAGATGCAAAGCGCCCGCTTTGCATCTTTTATATTTGCGTTCGGTCTTGACAACAAGGTCGGTTTGTGCTACAATATGCCGCGGATAAAATCCGCATAATCGGACAGTTCGAAACCATCCTGTCCTAAAATAAAACTATGGGCTTGCCGGAAGGCTTTTTTGTTTGCTCGGAAAAGGTAAAATATGATAAATGAACTGCTGCTTGTCGCCTCACTGATTTTCATTTTCGGATCGGTGGTAATCTCTTACTGCCTGTTCGGAAAAGCGGGACTTTTCGGTATGACCGTAATATCAACCGTGCTTGCCAATATCGAGGTGCTTGTTTTGATAAACGCCTTCGGAATGGAGCAGACACTCGGCAATGTCTTTTTCGCCGCCACATTTCTCATAACCGATATCCTAAGCGAAAACGAAAGCAAAAAAGAGGCGGACCGTGCCGTAATGATAGGAATTTTCACGGCGGTATTTACTCTTATAGCGACCGGCTTCTGGTTCTGGTTTCAGCCGTCGGAAAACGACTATATCTCGCCCGCGCTCAGAACCGTCTTTTCGAATACTCCCCGTATGATGCTGTCAAGCCTTGCCGTCTATGCGCTCACACAGCGTTTTGATGTCTGGCTTTATCATAAATGGTGGGATTTTACGACAAAAAAGTGCGGCAACAGCCATAAATTCCTCTGGGTAAGAAACAACTGCGCAACTCTTGCGTCCCAGCTTCTCAATACGGTACTCTTCAATGTTCTCGCATTCGCGGGAAAATATGATGTAAAAACTCTTGTTTCGATTATAATTTCAAGTTATGTGATATTTATCTTCACCTCGCTTCTCGATACCCCCGCCGTTTATATCGCACGCAAATTAAAAGAAAAAGGACACGTCGCCACCTGACGGGGAATATAAATCGGAATAAAATTATTTTTCGAATTAGCCGTAAATACTTGTAAAAATCGCAAATATGTGCTAAAATCAATGTCGAAAATGAAAGGCGGAGCGGTTTTTGGACTTTTTCGCCGAATAAACAATATTTATTTATTTTAAGGAGATAACCAAATGAAAATCCTCGTTATCAATGCGGGAAGTTCTTCGCTCAAATATCAGCTTTTCGATATGCCGAATGAAAAAGTTCTTGCAAAAGGCATGGCAGACTGCATAGGCATGGATGCCGCAGGCCTTGCAAAGGTCGGCAAACCCAATTTCAAGCATACTCTCCCGGGACACGATTCCTATACCGAAACACTGCCTTTCGCAAATCACGCCGACGCAATCCGCAAGGTTGTCGACTGCCTTGTCGATAAAAAGCTGGGCGTTCTTTCTTCGATGAGTGAAATCGATGCCGTAGGACACAGAGTTCTTCACGGCGGCGAAAAGTTCACAAAGTCGGTGCTTGTCGACGGTATGGACGGAGAAGTCGTAAAGGCAATAGTCGACTGCATCCCGCTCGGCCCGCTTCACAATCCTCATAACCTTACGGGTATCCGTGCCTGCGCCGAGATTATGGGCGAAAATATCCCTCAGGTAGCGGTTTTCGATACCGCATTCCACCAGACCATGCCCGATTACGCATATACATACGCAATTCCGCATGAATATGCCGAGAAGTACGGCATCCGCCGCTACGGCTTCCACGGCACATCACATCGCTATATCACACTCAAAGCCGCCGAGATGCTCGGCAAAAAGCCCGAAGAATTAAATCTCGTTACCTGCCATCTCGGAAACGGATCTTCCATCAGCGCCATAAAGAACGGTAAATGCTTCGATACCACAATGGGACTTACTCCTCTTGAAGGAATAATGATGGGTACACGCTGCGGCTCAATCGATCCCGCAATCGTTCCGCTGCTTATGAAAAACGAAAATCTCACCGCCGATGAAATCGATACCGTTATGAATAAGAAATCGGGAATACTCGGCGTTACCGGAATCACATCGGATAACCGCTGGATAGAACAGCACGCCAAAGAGGGCGATCCCAAAGCGGTGCTTGTCGAAAATATGCTCTGCCATCAGCTTACCAAGTATATCGGCGGATTTGCCGCCGCAATGGGCGGACTTGACGTTATCGCATTCGCGGGCGGCATAGGAGAGAATAATCCTCAGTACCGCAGCCGTGTTGCCGAAAAGCTCGCATTTATGGGCGTTAAGATTGATGAGGCCAAGAACCTTGCCGCAGTTCACGGCGGAGAGGGCGATATTTCGGCCGATGACGCAAAAGTGAAGATGCTCGTCGTTGCAACCGATGAGGAACTCATGATTGCGAAGGACACATTCTCTATTGTAAGCAACCGCTGAACCGGTTATATCTTCGGACCGCATCGGAATTTTATTCGGATGCGGTCTTGACTTTTGTAAGCATACAGATATTTGTACAATTATTTACATTTATCCGCTTGTAATTTGCGGCCTTTCAAGATATAATCAGAGACAGATGAGAAAAAATATTTTTCTGTTTTTTGTCACAAAATCTTTTTTTGTCCGTCTTTATACATAACGGAAAATTTGCGCCGATGTGTTTCGGCATCCGCCGAATACAGACGCCGCATCTTTAAGGAAAGGGAGCTTTTGCATACGCAAAAGCCGTGGTCATAATATGAAAAAGAAACTGATATTCACGGTGGCACTTTTGCTCTATGTCTTTGTGCTGATTGTGGCCGCATCGATGGTTCTGTCAAAAGTCAAAGGACTTCTTGTCGAATATGAAGCCTCTCAGCCCGAAAAAACGGTTGAACTTGAGGTAAAGGCAATGGTGCAGGCCGCCAAAAACGGAAGCCTCGGCGAAATGCTCAAAATGCCCGAAGGCTATACCGAAACGTTTGACGAAAGCTCACCGCTCGTGAAGCCTTATGTGGAGCTTGTTGCGGCGGGAAATCTTACCTATAAACAGCTTTCGGGACTCGGCGAGGATGAGGCAACCGATGGAACAAGCGTCAGATATTACGGAATTTATTCGGGCGATACCCAAATCGCGAAACTCAGAATAACGGGGACAAACGAACGAACAAAACTGCTTGTTTTTACCTGCCTTGACTGGGAGTCGGATACAATCGAGCCTACCGTCTATAACTGTTCGATGACACTTCCGAAAGGACTTACGGTGAGCGTCGGCGGAAAGTCGGTCGAGGGTACGCCGACCGATGACGGAAAGATTTCATACAGCGTTTCATCGCTTATGAAAATAGAAAATGTCACCGTTTCGGACGAATTCGGACATACTCTGAATGTCGATGAGAGCAATATGGACAGTATCGCACTCAAAACATTCAAAATCACGATTCCGTCGTCATATACTCTTACGGTAGGCGGAAAGACGATTTCGAAGGACGGATATACCAAAACAGATATGCCCGGATTCGATATTCTTAAAAATTATATAGCCGAAGTTCCGTATACTGTAAGTTACGAAGTTTCCTGCCTTGTCGAGAGCGGCGAAACACCCGAGGTAAAGATAACCGATAATCTCGGCGGAAATGTCGATATGGACTATGCGTCGGGTTATCTTGAAATAACCGATCTTGTCAAATCGGATTCGCTGCCCGATGAAATCTCGAATGAAATCGATGTGCTCAAATGCGTTGAGACATGGAGTCTGTTTATGACCGACGACCTGTCGGGTACAAACCACGGATTCTCGAAATTCGCAAAATATCTGATTAAAGATACCACGATGTATAACTATTTCAGTGAGTGGGGCAAAAACGTCGATATTACATTCACATCGGCACATACTCTGCTTAACCCGACATTTGTCGATGAAAGCG
>CAZHPU010000063.1:0-8232 GCA_964534435.1 uncultured Lachnospiraceae bacterium
AGGATTTCCTCAATATACGGTCACGGCGGACTGTTTAAGACGGGAAATGAGGGCGCAAAAGTATTAGCGTCTGCCCTTAATATTCCGGTTATAACAATGAAGACCGCAGGTGAGGGCGGAGCATGGGGAATGGCAATTCTTGCCGCATATGCAGTTCATGGCGGCAATATGAGCCTCTCGGAGTATCTTGAAACTAAAGTTTTCTCGGGCCTTGAAAAGAAAACAACGCAGTCGGATTCTCAGTACAGTGAAGGTTTTAATATTTATTTGGACAGATTTGAAAAGGGACTTGATATCGAGAGAAAGGCAGTGGAATTATTATGAATTTATCAGAGCTTAAAAACCGAGTCTATAAATCCAACCTTGATTTGGTAAAAAACGGGCTTGTGGTTCTTACTTGGGGAAATGTAAGTGCGATTGACAGAGACAACGGACTTGTTGTTATAAAGCCGAGCGGTGTTGACTATTCTACAATGACAGAAGATGATATGGTTGTAGTTGATCTTGACGGAAATGTTGTTGATGGAAAACTTCGCCCTTCATCGGACACTCCCACTCATATTGAATTGTATAAGGCTTTTCCGAATATAGGTGGGATCGTACACACTCATTCTGTTAATGCCACAAGTTTTGCTCAGGCGGGAAAACCTATTATTGCTTACGGAACAACCCATGCAGACTGTTTTTACGGTGATATACCTTGTACACGTGCATTAACAAAAGATGAAATATTTAATGATTATGAAAAGAATACCGGAAAGGTTATAATCGAAACATTCAAAAATATTGATGAGAACGCTGTTCCTGCGGTTCTTGTTAAAAATCATGGACCGTTTACTTGGGGACCTACTCCCGAAAAAGCCGTCGAAGTCTCGGTTACTCTTGAGGTTGTCGCGGAAATGTGTCTAAAAACGATGATTATAAATCCCTCGGAAGAGCGGGTTGACGGTTTTCTTCTTGATAAGCATTATCTTAGAAAACACGGTAAAAATGCATATTACGGACAGTAAATCAATTTAATAATATAATATTGGCGCCCTGTTTTAGCAGGACGCCTTTATTATATAAAGCTCATTTATTAAGAAATCGTGCAAGAAATTCTTTTGTTTTGAAGCCTTTTGGCTGCTCAAATATTTCGGCGGGAGTGCCTTCCTCATAAATTACCCCATCGGACATGAAAACAACATGCGTCGATACATCTCGCGCAAAGGTCATTTCGTGTGTTACAACTATCATTGTTAAACCTTCTTTGGCAAGTCTTGTCATAACATCGAGTACCTCTCCGACCATCTGAGGATCAAGAGCACTTGTCGGTTCGTCAAAGAGAAGTACTTCCGGATCCATTGCAAGGGCACGTGCAATTGCGACACGCTGCTTTTGACCGCCTGATAACTGAGAAGGTCTGGCATTTATGTACGGGATCATTCCGACTTTTTCAAGATAATGTATTGATCTTTCAGACGCATCTTTACGGTTTCTCTTTAGTGCGGTTACCTGTCCGACGATGCAGTTTTCTATTACATTCATGTTATTAAAGAGATTGAAACTTTGAAAGACCATTCCGACTTTTGTACGGTAACTTGTCAGATTAAAATGATTTGAAGTAATATCCTCGCCATGATAAAGGATTTGCCCTGACGTAGGTGTTTCCAGCAGATTTATGCAGCGGAGCATTGTACTCTTACCCGATCCCGATGCACCTATTACGCTGACAACCTCACCTTTTTTTAACGAAAGATTTATGTCTCGCAGAACACCATGCTCGCCAAACTGTTTTTGCAGATGAATAAGTTCCAGTACATTATCCGACATTCTGTTTCTCCCCTTTGTTTATGTGAATTTCGGCGGCAAAATCAGACTGTGAGCCGAATATTGTATAATTCTTGTCTCCATCAAGCTTTTTTTCAATATAGCGCAGAATCCTTGTGATTGTGAATGTTAAAATGAAGTATATTACGCAAATAACGAGATAAGTTTGAAACGTTTTGAAGTTTTGGCGTTTGATAATTCCGGCAAAATAATAGAGCTCTGTAACACCGATAACATTCAAAACAGATGTATCTTTTATGTTAATTACAAATTCATTGCTTACAGAAGGCAAAATATTTCGCAGAACCTGAGGAATAATGACTTTGAACATTGTCTGAGTATGCGTCATTCCGATTGAACTTGCGGCTTCAAATTGCCCCTTGTCTATCGAAATTATTCCGCCTCGAACGATTTCGGCCATATATGCTCCGGTATTTATCGAGACTATGAGAATTCCCGACGGTATCAGCGGCAATGTACTTCCGTCTGTCGCAAATGCATATCCCCAGTATATAACCATTGACTGTACCATCATAGGTGTACCGCGAAATATTTCAATGTATACGGCAATGATTCCGTTTATGATTTTATGAAGACAACGAAGAATCTTGTGCTTAGAATATGGCGCCGTTCTGATAATTCCCGTTAGCATTCCGATTAAAAGACCTGCAACAGTACCTGTAAGCGCCAGCAGCAGGGTTGTTCCGATACCTTGAAGGAGCATCGGATAATATTTGACTATTATATCAATTACATCTTTGAAAAAGCTCATTTTATACTCTGTTAAATATTATAATTATTTTTTAATGATGACTACAAGGTTTGATTCGTAATATGTTTCCGAAAAATCTATTTCTTCTTTTCTTTCGGCAGTAGGGCTCATACCCGCAACAATAGCATCAATTGTTCCGGACTGGACTGCGGGAATCAGTGAATCCCAGGCAATAGCATATATTTCGAGGTTCATATTCAGTTTTGCGGCAACATAACGCGCAATTTGAACATCATATCCGTTAGCATATAGATTTTCTTGTCCGCTGCTGCTTATCTTGACTGCTCCGAGAGTGCTTCCGTCTGTATCGGTCCAGTTGTACGGTGTATAAGCACATTCCATACCGACTTTAAGCGTTCCAACGGGATTTTCGGGAATATCGTATTCGAGTACATACGAGTCAACGCTTTCTCCCACGGACACTTTTACTATTTGTTCCATAAGAGATTTTTGCTGCTCCTCGGATATTTGTGCGATGATTTCATTTACTTTTTCGCAAAGCTCGGAACCTTTCTTAAATCCGAAAGCAATGCCCACATCTTCATCGGTAGCCGTAAACCCTGTATCATTGTTTTTGAATTGAAGATATGTCAAATCGTCATTGGTTTTGCAGACCGAAAGAGCGGTCGGCTCTTCCGCCACGTAGCCATCTATTGCACCGCTTTTCAATGCCGTGAGTAAATCCGAAAATTCGGGATATGTAGAAGACTTTACATTGCTGATTTGCGAAAGGGCATCCGCATGAAAAGTTCCCGATTGAGCGGCTATTTTTGCGCCGCTCAAATCCGCAATGGTTTTTGCCTCTTTGATATTAACCCTTTCTTCCGATGCGCAGCTCAGTAGGCAGGTAACGGTTAATACGGATGAAAGTAATGCTGTGAAAAGGTGCTTGAGTTTCATTTTTGTTTTCCTTTCAGATTATAAAATTATAAGCCTGCGACCCGAAAGGTATCGCAGGCTTTGCAGTAATTTATAACATGAAATTCCGACAAGCCGTTGATAGTTCTCCACATATAACATGTGACAGTCTTATGCCTATTCGACATAATCCCAGCTTGAATTGCGCTGACAATCGCAAAACCGCTTCGGCGGAATGTCCTTTCGTAAACAGCAGTTTGTCACCATATACCGCTTACTACTCATCTTATCCGCAACCTCTATCAGGTGCTGCATTCTTATTTTTGATTATTATATGACAAACCAATATTTTTGTCAATAACTTTTTGATGAATAATTATATTTTATGATTTCTTACAACACGTTAATATATTAAAATGGGGATTTTCGTTGTTTTTGCATAACATATTGACGAATCAATAGTTATGCTTCCAAAATAATCGGGAGAATCATCGGTCTGCGTTTGGTTTTTCCGTATATATACCGCGAAAGGTCATCCTTGACTTCATTTTTCAGCTGTGTCCACTCTGTGATGCCGTCATTTAAGCATTCATTTAGTGTATTGCCGGCGACTTTCTTTAATTCATCCATAAGTTCCTCGGATTCACGTACATATACAAATCCTCTTGACACCAGCTCGGGGCCCGAAACCAAACCGTAATCGGGGGATATTGCGAACACAACAATAATAATTCCGTCTTCGGCAAGATGCTTCCTGTCACGCAAAACAATATTTCCGACATCACCGATTCCGTACCCGTCAACTAATGTATTACCTGCCGGAACAGTTCCGTTCCACTTTGCCTCTTTTGTGCTTATTTCAAGTACTTTGCCGATTTCGCCTACAAAAATACGGTCTTCGGGCATACCCATTGATTTTGCGATTTCCCGATGTGCAACGAGATGCTTGTACTCTCCGTGAATCGGCATAAAGAATTTCGGTCTTATTAACGCATGCATAAGTTTAAGTTCTTCTTGGCAAGCGTGTCCCGATACGTGAACTTCAACCGAGTTGTCACGAAATACCGATACACCGCGTTTAGTTAATTCGTTGATAATCTTGTCAATCAGCTTCTCGTTTCCGGGAATTACCGATGCGGAAATTACTACTAAATCATGATAAGACAGTTCAACTTTGTCATGTTCCGCGAATGCCATTCTGTATAATGCCGACATCGGTTCACCCTGACTGCCTGTTGTGATTATTGTAATTTGCTCTGGATTGTATCTTCTGACATCGGCAATGTCAATCAAAGTACCATCGGGGACGTGCATGTATTCAAGTTCAATAGCTGCTTTTACGATGTTTATCATACTGCGTCCGGTAACGGCAACTTTTCTTCCGTGTGCGATGCTCGCATTTATTATTTGTTGTACACGGTGAACATTAGATGAGAATGTCGCTATAACCAAGCGTTTATCTTTGTTTCTTAAGAAAATTGCGTCAAGTGAATTTCCCACTATTTTTTCGGACGGAGTATAACCCGGCCGCTCGGAATTTGTAGATTCACACAAGAGCAGTGTAACACCTTTTTTTCCGATTTCACTTAAACGTGCGATGTCCATAATTTCGCCTTCGATAGGTGTTAAATCGAGTTTGAAGTCGCCGGAATGAACGATTATGCCTGCGGGAGTTTTTATTGCCAAAGCACAGGCATCCGGTATAGAGTGATTTACTCGAATGAATTCAACCGACATATCGCCCGCTTTAACAACATCTCCGGGACAAACGCAGTTGAGTGACGGTTCATATCCGAGATTATGCTCAAGAAGTTTGTTTTTAATTATTCCTATTGCGAGTTTAGTTCCGTATACCGGAATATCCAAAATTCGAAGTAAATAGGGAATTGCTCCGATATGATCTTCGTGACCGTGTGTTATAAAAAGCCCGCGTATTTTTTCGGCGTTTTTTTCAAGATATGAAAAATCGGGAATAACCAAATCTATCCCGAACATATCTTCATCCGGAAATCCCAATCCGCAATCAACTATAATAATATCCTTTTCACTTTCAATAACACATATGTTTTTTCCTATTTCGCCAAGTCCGCCCAAGAATGCGACTTTAACTTTTTCTTCCGCTGCTGATTTTCCGCTTGATTTTTTTGCCATATTTAATTTCACCATTGACAACATAATTACGTCTATTCAAAAGTAAAAGTTGTCAAACCCCGAATTAAGGGTATCCTTTCATATTTCGATACATTGTAAACACAAATAAAGCCCGCAAATTCTTGCAAGGCTATTTATTAAATGAGGCAACTTTTCCGTACACAGTCGATCCGTACGGAATGTTGCATCATATTCGTTGTGCCGCTCAAACATCATACGGTAAATTATACAATTTATAAATTTACATAGTAAGAATAAATTGTGAATGGAATGTGAAAATGCGTTATACCTTTCTTCTTGAAAAAAGTTTATTGAAAATTAAAATAGGGTAAATCCCATTGATAAAAAACTTTTTGTCGGCTGAAAATTACTTAAAAATGAAATAAAAACGATAAAGCAAGCAAAATGGAGGTTGATTTGCCTTGACAAATATTAAAAATTTGATATAATAATCAGAAAGAATAAGTTAGAGGTGTAATTTTGATAGATATAGCTATACTTGGATTCGGTAATATCGGTCAAGGCGTTTATGAAGTATTAAATAAAGGATATAATTTAATTTGCAGGGAACTTCAAGATTGTATTAATATAAAATACATTCTTGATTTGCGCGAATTTCCGGGACATCCGCTTGCCGACAGAGTTACAAAAGATATCAATGTAATAATTAACGATCCCGATGTTAAAATTGTCTGTGAAACAATGGGCGGTTCGAAGCCCGCATTTGAATATTCACTCTCGTGCCTCTGCGCCGGAAAAAATGTTGTGACTTCCAACAAAGAGGTTGTTGCCAATTTCGGCAATTTACTGTGCGATGCTGCCCGAGATCACGGTGTAAGATATCTTTATGAGGCAAGTGTCGGCGGCGGAATTCCGATAATCAGATCAATGAAAACCGCATTGGTTGGTGACGAAATTACCGAAATAAACGGTATACTTAACGGAACAACAAATTATATTCTTACCGAAATGGAAAAGAATCATAAGACACTCAAAGCGGCACTTGTTGAAGCGCAAAATCTCGGATATGCCGAGAGAGATCCGAGTGCCGATATAAACGGTGATGATTCGGCAAGAAAAATATGTATTCTTGCGGCTCTGGCATTTAACACATTGGTCTCGCCATCAATGGTTTCGACAATCGGTATAAAGGGTATTTCACGTGAAGATGTTGAAACCGCCAACTTGTTCGGAGCATCCATAAAGCTTGTTGCTTCTACGAGAAAATTTGAAGACGGGCGTATAGATATTCGTGTTTCACCTTGCCTTATAATGCCGGATAATCCAATGTCAATGGTCGACGGTGTTTTTAATGCCGTAGTGGTTTCGGCAAAGTGTGTAGGTAACCTCTTATTCTACGGTCAGGGCGCAGGTGCGCTTCCGACTGCAACTGCCGTTCTGGCGGATATTATTGATGCCGCAAGACATTTAAGCAGCAAGCAGCCGAGACAGGAAAGTTGGCAGGCTGCCGATGAGGACACAGTATGCGATGAATCGGCTGTTCCGCTGACTATGTATGCCGCAGTTCAGGCACCGTTTGATCTTATAAGCAAATATTTTGAAAGTCCCGAACTTGTATATTCGGGCAACGATATAACTGCCTTTATTTGTCGGAATATTTCCAGAAAAGATTTTACTAACAATCTGCAAAAAGCTGATGTGCCGGTTATATCGATTTTCCGTGTTCTGTAAACAGTATTTTCATATGTTTTCAAAGAGTGCCATGCCATTGCATTGCACTCTTTATTTCTGCTTCGCTAAATTATTAAAAATTAGCAATTGTTTATATAATGTGTTAACTAAATGTTAATTATGGCAGAATACTATTGCATTTTTTGAAAAAAATACTAAAATAAAATCATAAGTTAGCACTCAAGCAAAAAGAGTGCCAGCCTAACAAATTGTAAATATAAATAAAGGAGATTTTAGATAATGAAAATTAGACCTCTTTCGGATCGTGTTGTTTTGAAAATGGTTGAAGTTGAAGAAACAACAAAAAGCGGATTGATTTTAACATCTGCTTCCAAAGAAAAGCCCCAGTTTGCCGAGGTTATATCGGTTGGACCCGGCGCAAAAAACAAGGACGGAAAAATTGAACCTATCAATGATATTCATGCCGGTGATAAAGTTGTTATAAGCACTTATGCCGGAAGTAAAGTTAAAATCGAAGATGAAGAATATACAATCGTTTCGGCGGGCGATATTCTTGCAGTTCTTGAATAATTAAGGAGGCTGTTTTATGGCAAAGGAAATTGTACTTGGCATTGATGCCAGAAATTCACTCATGGCAGGTGTAAACAAACTTGCCGATACCGTAAGAATTACTATGGGTCCTAAAGGACGCAATGTTGTACTTGATAAAAAGTACGGCGCTCCGCTTATTACAAATGACGGTGTTACGATAGCTAAGGAGATTGAACTGGACGATCCGAAAGAAAATATGGGCGCTCAGCTTGTTAAAGAGGTTGCTACCAAGACAAATGATGCCGCAGGAGACGGAACAACAACTGCGACACTTCTTGCACAAGTTCTTATTAACGAGGGTATGAAGAATGTTGCTGCCGGAGCAAATCCCATGATTCTTCGTAAGGGAATTCAGAAAGCAGTTGATGCGTCTGTTACCGGACTGAAATCAAATTCAC
>CAZHPU010000064.1:0-8221 GCA_964534435.1 uncultured Lachnospiraceae bacterium
TAGGCTTAAATTTGACGATATGAATGATATTATTGTAATCGGTATTGCAGGAGGAAGCGGCAGCGGAAAAACGACGCTTTCCGACAGAATAATCGATTATTTCCGCGACGACATTGCGGTAATTCACCACGACAACTATTACAAGGAACATAATGATCTTCCCTTTTCCGAGCGTGAAAAACTGAACTACGATCATCCCGATTCATTTGAGACAACCCGAATGGTTGAGGATATAAAGAAACTGCGCAATCACGAGACAATATACTGTCCTGTTTACGATTACACGATTCACAACAGATCGAGTGAGACAATCCGCATTGATCCGAAACCGATCATACTGATCGAGGGTATTCTGATTTTCGCGGACAAATCGCTCACCGATTTAATGGACATCAAAATTTTCGTTGACACGGATGACGACATCCGACTTATCAGGCGGATTCGCCGTGACATGAAAACGAGAGGACGCAGTCTTGAATCGATTCTCACGCAGTACACGGCGACTGTTAAGCCGATGCACGATTTATTTGTCGAGCCGAGCAAGCGCGCTGCCGATATTATCGTGCAGGAGGGCGGAAGAAATGCGGTTGCCTACGATATGATTGTCGACAGGCTCGCCTCGCACATAAGCAGGCAGTCAAAAGAAGATTTATCCTAAATGTTTACAAAAGCATAAATAAAAAGCTGTGATAAAGTTATCACAGCTTTTTTTATGTATAGTTTAGCTATTTTATCATTCCTCATCGAAATGACGCAGACCCGCAACCTCGGTTACGGGAAGCGAGAACGAAATCGCGCGCGCCTCGGTTGTAACTCCTGCATTTTTATTTATCGCATTCATAATTTCGGATTTTTTCTTTTCGGATGCGACGATATATATTATATCTTTTTCTTCGGCAAGCGACACGCCGAGGAACTTTTCAACCTTTGTTTTACCTGTTCCTTTGGCATGGAATACCGTTCCGCCTGCCGCACCCGCAGATCTTGCGGCATCCATTACCATATCCGAATATCCTTCATTCAGTATCACGACGATAAGTTCATTTTCGAAATTCATATCGGGTTTTCCTCCTTTCGGCTGTTTGCCGTCTGTAAAGTAAGAAAGTGCTCTGCTGCTTCCGACGCTTTTTATCGGAATCGCCGCCACTATGCCGTTTCCGGGTATATCGACATACATCTTCTTTTTCGCAAGACGCATGAGTTTTTTCATTCCGTCGGCATCGGCAACGGTCGATATTACTTCCTTCTCACGGGCCTGCAAATCGTGAATCGAGAGATGCTCGCTGGTCGCCGTTCCCTTGCCGAGGTTGGTAATGACAAACGACATATTAAGCTCTTCGCATATTGCAAGCATTTCATTCGAACGCTCACGGTCGGTAATACTTATAACATAGTACAGTTCCATATTATGCCACCTCCCAAAGTTCGATAACGCCGTCTTCGGCTTCCGAGGCAGGTTCGGGCAGTACGGCTGCTGCCGCTTTCTTCGATCTGATAACCGAAACCGCGCCCATAATCTGAACGGTGATAAGAGGAGTCATCGCGACCATCGCGACAAGTCCGAAAGCATCGGTCATAACGTTTCCGCCGAGTGCCGAGCAGGCGCCCATTGCAAGAGGAAGCATAAATGTCGCGGTAAGAGGTCCGGACGCAACTCCGCCCGAGTCAAAGGCTATTGCGGTAAACGACGGAGGAACGACAAACGAAAGTCCGAGTGCGATTATATATCCGGGAATTATAAAATACATAATCGGGATACCGGTAAGCACGCGCACCATCGAAAGACCGTTTGCGACCGCAATCGCTATCGACAGGCTGAGTCCCATGGCTTTTTCGGATATTGCGCCCGCGCTGAGTTCGGTTACCTGCTTATTCAGTACGTGTACGGCAGGCTCCGCTCTGATGATAAACCAGCCCATAAGCATACCGAGCGGTATAAGCAGATATTTGTATTCGCTTGAAGCGATTTCTCCGCCGAGAACATATCCGAGCGGCGAGAATCCGACATTAACGCCTGTCAAAAAGAGTACAAGTCCGACATAGGTAAGCACAAGACCTATTAAGATTTTGAAAAGCGGTTTTTTCTTTATATGGAGCGAGATTATCTGGAAAAATACGAAAAATACGAAAATCGGAAGCAGGGCGAAAGCCACCTCCGAAATATAGGTGGGTATTCCCTTTATATAGCCGAATCCGAGTTCAACGGTATTTTCGTAGTTTGCGATAATCTGAGTGGTATTCTTATCCGCGTTGAACGAGTAGATAAATCCGAGGATAAGCACCGAGAGAATCGGGCCGATTGAGCAAAGTGCGACAAGGCCGAAGCTGTCCGATTTGGCATCTTCGTCGCTTCGGATTGAAGCAACACCTACGCCGAGCGCCATTATGAATGGCACGGTCATAGGTCCGGTTGTAACTCCGCCCGAGTCAAATGCAACCGAAAGAATTTCGCTGTCCGAGAATGCCGCCAGAATAAATACGAGTGCGTAAAATCCGATGAGTATCCATTTAAGCGGAATACGGAAGAGAGTACGGAGCATACTTACAACAAGGAAGAAGCCGACTCCGACCGACACCGTCAGTACAAGCACCGTTTTATTGATTTCGGGGACATTGTCCGCAAGAACCTGCAAATCAGGTTCGGCAATAGTAATTATGAGACCTAAAACAAAGCTGAGCGACAAAATCAATGCAAGATTGCGTGATTTTGTCATTTTGGAACCGATATGCGAGCCGATTTTGCTCACCGAAAGTTCGGCGCCGACATTGAACATTCCCATTCCGAATATAATCATAACCGATCCTATCAGAAACGAGAGCATCAGGGCATTGTCGAGCGGAACAAAAAGCAGGCAGAGCACGGTAACTATGAGAGTTATCGGCAGTACGGACGCAATCGATTCGCGAATCTTTTCACTGAATCCGTTTTTCTGGGGCAAGTTGATCCTCCTTTTGCCCGTAAAAACGGGCGGCAGTATTTTTGCTCATCTGTATATTTCTATTTTTCGATCATCGAAAATGTACAGATGTTGACAATATTATATCACAGGTACCACAAAAAAACAATAGCATTTTTCAAAAACCGAGCTCTTTCACCGGACTTTTATTTGTGCAAAAGCGAAAAAATCCCGTGCATCTTTTTTTGATATGTACCCCCAATACTGGACACCCGGTATTGGGGGTATATATCACTTTTTGCACGGGATATTTCTGTATTATTTAATTATGCGAGAGGATTTACAAGTCCTTCGGGAGTTGCGTAGAGTGTACGGCTTGACGGCCATGCCACTACCCAATATTCGTCCGAGCCGTCTGCATTTGCGTTGCAGGCACCGTTATTGATATTATCGGTCGAGGTCTTCCAGCCGATTCCGATTTCGAGTTCGCACGCATCATAATCGATTGCGTCGGTCGGAAGAGATTCGAGTGCGATAAACACCTCGGTAATCGTATGATAGTTGGTGCTTCCGGCATCTTCTGTGGAAGTATTCATAACCGCTTCATCGATTTTTATATTATCCTCAAGTACACCGTCGGTGGAAATACCGGTAAGAGGAGCGGAATCCATACCGTTGGCGTATACATAGAACTGAACAGACGGAGCAAGTCCGAGGAAGAATTCGAGGTTGGTATTCAGCCACCACGAATCAACGCCTGTTGTATATACGTTATGATATGCTTCGCAGGCAATATAAAGTCCCTTATCGGTAAGGCAGGCATAGAAATCAACTTTCTTGCCTTCATATGCGCCGTCGCCGACAACAGAGAGTTTCTTAATATCTGTCCATTCATCGAGAACGCCGTCGACTTTGAATTTCGAGCCGTCGGCAAAAGCGGGTTTTACTTCGGTTTGGGGAGCTACCGTTGTTGTCGGAGCCGCAGTTGTAATCTTGGCTTCGGTCTTAATCTCCGCCGTTGTGGTTGTAGCCGGTGCCTCGGTTTTGCCTGCGGTTGTTATAGTGCTTTCGCCTCCGCAGGAAATCAATGAAACGGCCATTGCCGCAAGAACGATCAAGGAAATAACTGCTCTTAATGTTTTTTTCATTTGAATACATTCCTCCTTTTGATTTATTTCATACTATCACAAATATTACGCATATGCAACATCGGACGGTCGTATTTGTACAATATGGCAGAATTTTTGTAGAAAATATGCATAGTTCGGCGCAGGTTATGTATTAAACGGAAAAATCACGGATACCGATATTTTCGGAGCGGTTGACTTACAGAGCAAAATACGGTATAATGTCAGCGAAAAAATCATCCGAAAGGAAATATATAAAATGAAAAAGCCGAAAATTCTTGTTGTGGGCAGTATGAACATGGACCTAATCACAACTGCCGACAGATTCGTTATGCCCGGAGAAACAATTCACGGATTATCATTTTCCACCGCTCCCGGCGGGAAAGGCGCCAATCAGGCGATACAGGCGGCAAGACTCTGCGCCGATGTTACAATGGTCGGCAAGGTCGGAAATGACGCGTTCGGTATTGAACTGATCAAGTCGGCGAAAGAGTCGGGCGTTGACATTTCACACGTAAAAGCAACCGACAAGGCCCCGACCGCGATTGCCGACATACAGTTATGCAAATCGGACGGGGGCACTCAAAACCGCATCGTAATCGTTGCGGGCGCAAACGGCGAGCTGAAAATCGAGGACATAGATTTTCTCAAAGACAGCATTGCCGAATATGATATGGTGATTCTTCAGCACGAGATACCGAATGAAATCAATGAGGCGGTGGCGAAAACGGCATACGCTGCGAATGTTCCGATTATGCTTAATCCAGCACCCGCCGCAGAGGTTTCTTCCGAAATGTTAAAGATGCTGACATTCATTTCGCCCAACGAGCATGAAGCCACCGCAATCACCGGAATAAAAGCCGAAAGCGAAAGCAATCTGCACCGAATAATCGAAAAATTCGGAGAATCGGGCGTAAAAAACACGATAATCACGCTCGGCTCTTCGGGTGCGGTTATCGGCGGAGAATGCGGATATATACGCTGCCCCGCCGCATCATACGGTGTTGCGGTCGATCCGACGGCGGCAGGCGACAGCTTTATCGCCGCCTTCTCGGTCGCATACTCGGTCGGTCTGTCCTGCTCCGACTCGCTTCGTTTTGCGTCATTCGTCGCCGCCATTACGGTATCGAGACCGGGCGCGCAGCCCTCTCTTCCGACGCTTGACGAGGTACTTTCCGCACTCGACAAACTTTGCGCCGACTTCGAACTTGCGGCAAGGATAAGAGAAAAGATGGGAAGATAAACAGCCGTAAAACTAAGCAAGAGCCGCATAATTTTGCGGCTCTTGTTCTATGTTATAGGTTATTCGTAAGTGGGAATCCGTATAAAGCTTGCGGCGTGTCTCAGACACTTTATATCGACATCGGTATGCTCGCCCGCATTCTCGCCGTCGATTGTCCATGCGGCTTTGGTTTTGGTTTTTACATTTATCTCGCCGCTCTTAAGATAGACGATATTTTTATTGCCGAAATCGGACTTTGTGAGAGCGCCGATAAGTTCATTCAGCTCGAAAATGTTTGCGGGAGCCTTTATCATCAGTATCTCAAACTTGCCGTCGGCAAAATCGACTTCCTCCTTAGGCAGTTTAAGCACGCCGCCTATCGATGTCGAGTTCATTACGGCGCACAGGATAATATCATCAGCTTCGTAAACTCCGCCGTCATATGTAAGTTTTACTTTATAATTTCTGATATTTCCGAGTTCCTGAATTCCCGAAAGCAGATATGCGAGGTGTCCGAGCAGGTTTTTCATATCCTGCGGAGTCTGATACGAAGTTTTCGCGAACGCTCCGAATGTGGCGGTATAAATAAAGCGTCTGTCGGCACCGAACTGTCCTACATCGTGGGCAATCGGCACGCCTTTTACAATCGCTTCGGCCGCCGCACTTATATTTTTCGGTATTCCGATTGCGGTTGCGAGGTCGTTTGTCGTTCCGCACGGAATATAACCTATTTTTATCGGATGTGAGAGCTTTGCGGAACCTTCAAGCACCTGACTTACCGTTCCGTCGCCTCCGCAGCATATAACGGTATCGAACTCCTCCGCTTCGGCTGTTGTATCGGCGGCGTCACCGGAATACTCTGTCAGATGCACCGTTATATCATATTTTTTCGACAAAATATTTATAATATTGAAAATATTGGTCTTGGCACCCTGTAATCCCGCTTTCGGGTTTACAATAAGCAGGGCTTTATTATTCTTAAAAGACACGATTACCCGCCTCCTTATCATTTATCGTTTATATTATACTTCAAATTTATTACTTTTTTCTTACAAGTTTAATAACAAATCGAAAAAATCTTTTTCAAGACATACAGGGCCGTCCGCCGTGACAGTCCTGTATGTTAATATCACTTTTTTTCGTTTCCGAGCATTCTCATCGAGTTGAGAATGGCGATTACCGATACTCCGACATCGCCGAACACGGCAAACCACATACTCGCAATTCCGAAAACTATAAGAAGAAGTATGAGCAGTTTGACTCCGAGTGCGAATATGATATTTTCCTTGGCGATTTTCATCGTCTTGCGCGAAATGGCGACGGCATCGGCAACCCTCATCGGATCGTCCGAAGAGATGACCACATCGGCGGCGTCAATCGCTATATCGGCGCCGTTCTTACCCATTGCGAAGCCGACATCCGATCTTGCGAGCGCAGGCGAATCGTTGATTCCGTCTCCGACGAATCCGCATCCGCCGTCATCGATAAGCTTTTTGAGCGCATCGAGTTTGCCTTCGGGCAGAAGTGCCGCTTTACATTCGGATATGCCGAGTTCATTCGCGACGCTGTCGGCGACCTTCTGCGAATCGCCCGAAAGCATAACCGTGCGGATATTCAGCCGATTGAGTTCGGAGATTGCCTGTTTTGATGTGGGTTTAAGCTCATCCCCGAAGGTAATGCTTCCGATATACTTGCCGTCATACGCGATATGGACAGCCGTGCGTCCTTCGGCATCGGCGGGAATTTTTGTGTCTACGCCGAGTTCGTCAAGCAGTTTTTTATTGCCCGCCGCTATATTTCTGCCGTTATATGAAACGCTTCTGCCGCGTCCGGGAAGTTCGCGGATATCCGAGAGGCTGCTCTCATCAACCGATTTTCCGTATGCGCGGTTAATCGCCGACGCGAGCGGATGAAGCGACGAAAATTCGGCAGCCGCGGCATATTCGAGAAGTTTATCTTTATCGATGCCTTCGGCAGGCAGAATTTCGGAGACCGACAAAAGTCCTTTTGTAAGTGTACCCGTTTTATCGAAAGCTATATTTTTAATTTCGGCGAGTTTTTCGATTTTACTGTTATCCTTGAAGAGGATACCTTTTTTCGCAGAGCCGCCGACAGCGCCGAAGAATGTCAGCGGGACAGATATTACAAGTGCGCAGGGACAGGATACAACAAGGAAAGAAAGCGCACGTTTTATCCAGACGAGAAAATCCCGTCTGAGTACAAGCGGAGGGATAACCGCGACGACAAGCGCCGCAAGGCAGACCGCAGGCGTATATATGACCGCAAACTTTGTTATAAATGCTTCGGTTTTGGATTTACCCGCCGCCGCATCCTCAACGGTTGCGACAATCTTGGCGGCTGCCGACTGGCTTGCCTTGCAGGTTGTGCGGATTCTGAGTCTGCCGTCAATATTGACGGTTCCCGAACTTACCGCATCGCCGACTCCCACCGACACGGGCAGCGACTCGCCGGTCAGCGAAGAGCAGTCAATCGACGCTCCGCCGTCGACAACAACGCCGTCAATCGCGATTCTGCGTCCGGCGCCGACCTCGATTATTTCGCCGATTTCCACGTCATCTGCCGATACGGTGACGATTTTGCCATCTCTGACGACATCGGCTTTATCGGGGCAGAGCTTCGCGAGAGAATCGATGGCGCCGCGCGCGTTTCCGGTTGCGCAGGACTCGAAAAGTTCGCCGACATTTGCGAAAAGCATTACGGCAACGCCTTCGGTAAATTCACCGAGAACAATCGCCGCAAGCGACGCAACGCTCATAAGAAAATTTTCATCGAAAATCTGGCCGCGCAGAATATTCGAGAACGCATCGGCGAACGTTTCTCCGCCCGCGATAATATATGCGGGCAGATAGCAGAGAAGTTTCAGCATCCATTCAAATGAGAAAAGTTTTTCCGAATCGGGCAGGAAGAGTTTGTCGACAACAACCGCCGCGACAAACAGCAGAGCCGAAACGGCA
>CAZHPU010000065.1:0-8004 GCA_964534435.1 uncultured Lachnospiraceae bacterium
TTACATTTACAGTATCTTCCGATGTACATAATATTCTTCCCGAAACAGTAAGTCTGTGCAATACAACAATCGCATAAAAACGTAAGACTAAATAAAATATCTCCTATGAGACGGATTTTCCCTCATAGGAGATAATTTTTACATTTTTACACAAGAAACCGACACCTTAAAAAGGTGTCGGTTTCGCGTTTGGATATTAACTATTACTTTTTAGCAAAGCTGTCTTTCAGTGTTACGATTCGATTATATGTATTGGGATATTTGGTATCTTTAACGAAATATCCCATTCTTACGAATTGATATCTGTCTCCTGGCTTTGAATCCTCAAGCGAGAGTTCGGCTTTGCATCCCGTAAGTTTCTTTACTGAGTCGGGATTTAAGAAATCATTATATTCGGTGCCTTCCGGCATATCATTCAAATCGGGTATTGTGAACAGTTTATCATACAATGTTATATTTATATCTTTACAGTATTTCGCAGATAACCAGTGTATAGTTCCTTTCACTTTACGATCTGTAGGATTACCATTGCCGACCTCCAAATCTGCCGTACTATGAATTTCACTTATTTCGCCGTTTTCATCTTTAACCACATCCGTACATTTGATTATATATGAACCCATCAGTCTGACCTCTCCGCCGGGTTTAAGCCTAAAAAATTTCGGAGGCGGATTTTCGGAAAAATCAGATTTGTCTATATACAATTCTTTTGTAAATGGCAGGTTGCGCGAACCTGAATTTTCAACAGTAGGATTATTAGGAAGCGAAAAATATTCAATCTTGTCATCGGGATAATTATCAACAACAACCTTTACAGGATCAAATACGCAGACTCTGCGTTCGGCTTGTGAATTCAGTTCATCACGTACACATGATTCGAGTAATTCTATATCAATGAGACTTTCGGTTTTGGCGATGCCTGCTTTTTTTATAAATTCGAATATCGCTGACGGTGTATATCCGCGTCTGCGTAATGCGCAAAGCGTAGGAAGCCTGGGATCGTCCCATCCGTCTGCAATTTGAGTTTCAACAAGTTTTCTGAGATAACGTTTACTCATCACGGTATATGTAACGTTAAGACGGGCAAACTCCCTTTGCTTAGGACGTCGTGTCCCCTTGAAGCAATTTTCTATAACCCAGTCGTAAAGAGGTCTGTGATTTTCAAACTCAAGTGAACAGAGCGAGTAGGTTATTCCTTCAAGAGCATCCTGTATCGGGTGAGCGAAATCATACATCGGATAAATACACCATTTATCTCCCTGACGGTGATGATGCGCATGAACGATTCTATATATGGCAGGATCTCTCATATTGATATTCGGAGATGACATATCGATTTTTGCGCGCAAAGTCTTTGCGCCATCGGGAAATTCTCCGTTTTTCATACGTTGAAAAAGATCAAGATTTTCTTCAACAGATCTGTTACGATATGGCGATTCAATGCCGGGCTCTGTCAAAGTTCCTCTATATTGGCTCATTTCTTCCTTTGATAAATCGCATACATAAGCTTTTCCTTCTTTTATCAGTTGAAGTGCAAGCTCGTAGGTTTGATCAAAATAGTCGGAACCGTAGAAAATGCCACCATTCGGCTCGCACCCGAGCCATTTTAAGTCCTCAAGAATTGAGTCGACATATTCGGTATCTTCCTTTGTGGGGTTGGTATCATCATATCTGAGATTAAAAAGTCCGTTATATTTTTTTGCGGTGGTATAGTTTATATAAATCGCTTTTGCGCTTCCGATATGAAGATATCCGTTAGGTTCGGGAGGAAAACGGGTATGTACTGTATTATTAACGCCGGCCGCAAGGTCTGCATCAATTATTTCATGAATAAAATTGCTTGCAATATCATCTGTATTCATAATGATTATAAATCCGCCTTTCTGTATAGCTTATTTACAGCATAAAATTATATTGAGTTCGCTGCTTTATTGAGTCTTTCAACCGACCTGTCATAGCCGAGAATCTGCATAATTTCCCAAAGGTCAGGAGAATTCAATCTTCCGGTTATTGCAATTCTTATAAACGAACTTACATCGCCTACGTGACCTTTATAAGAATCGGGAGATAATTTATATTGCTTTAGGTCGGGTGAAAAACCGTTGATCTCTGCAATCTTTTTTACCAGCTCAAACCATTCATTATTATCAAATGCACTGTCATATTCTCTTGAAAACATCAAGAGAATATTCTTTATGTCTTTTTTATCGAATTGTTCGGGAAAACTGTCGATTTGTGAGAAATATTCATCATAAAAGAATGACATATACGGTTTTACATCTGCCCAAGTGCAAATATCCTTACGCGGCTTTTTTCCTCCGCGTCCAATGGAAAGAATACGCTTGGCATATTCCGAATCATTTGACAAAACTTTTGCAAAATCAGTATCATATGATTCAGCCCAATCAACTGCATAATCATAAACAGTATCGGCATTCATCCTCGATATAACATTTTTTGAAACATCATTCAGTTTGTCAAAATCAAACAGCGCACCGGATGTTGACATTTTCTTAATGCTAAACGGAAAATCGGTGTAGGGAAGAGTAGGATTGGCTGTGCGCCACTCTTCAAAATTTGAATTAAGAAGAGTGAGCACATATTCTATAACGCTTTCCGGAGCATAACCGGCCACTCTGTAATCAGACAGAGCAGCTCCGTGATCTCGTTTAGACAGCTTCTTTTTTGAATTGCCATCCATTTTCATCAACTGAGCAATATGCATATACTTAGGCGGCTTGAATCCCAAATATCTGAAAAGCTGAAGATGCTTAGGAAGGCTCGGAAGCCATTCTTCACCGCGTATAACATGTGTGGTACCCATAAGATGATCGTCTATAGCGTGTGCAAAATGATATGTCGGGATACCGTCACTCTTTAATAATACAAAATCTTCATCATTTTCGGGAAGTTCGAGTTTGCCTTTGATCAAATCGGTGCAGTAAACCTTCTTTTCACCGTCTCCGTCCGATAAAATGCGTATAACAAACGGATGACCGGCATCAAGCTCTCTTTTAGCTGTTTCAATATCAATATCACGAGCCTTAATCATTTCGGCACGCTCTTTTTCACGGTCATCATGCCAATCCTTGGATTTAATTTCCGCTTTTTTATCGCTGTTTTGAATTTGTTCATATTCTTCAACAGATGTAAAACACGGATAAGCTTTTCCTTCGCGAATAAGCTGCTTTGCATATGTTTGATAAATTTCGGCACGTTGGCTCTGACGGTACGGACCGTAAATTCCCAAATCGCCGTCAATCAAAGCGCCTTCATCAAATTTTATCTTATAATAAGATAAAGTATTAATTAAATCCGCCTCGGCGCCTTTAACTTCACGTTTAGAGTCTGTATCTTCAATACGAAGAAAAAATACGCCGCCTGATTGATGAGCAAGTCTTTCATTAACAATAGCCGGGAACAACGTTCCGAAATGCATAAAACCGGTAGGACTAGGAGCAAGACGAGTAACTTTTGCTCCTTCGGGTAAATTTCTGGCAGGAAATTTAGACTCAAAATCTTCGGGTAAGGTATGAATATTCGGAAACAGAAGTTCAGCCATAGAATTGAAATCCATAATAATTGCACTCCTATATAATCAGATTCTATATTTTAATGGTTAATTATAACACATTTAATCTCTTTTGTCTATATTTAATTTATAAAAATATATGCAGTAGGGCACATGCTCAAATATTATTAATTATACAAAATGATTATTTTGTATAATTAAGAGAAGCATTTGAACGGTTTTACTCATATCCGATGGATTTTCTGATATTATACAGCATATCAACCGTATTCTTTGAACTTTCTTTATTTTTCATATATTTCGGATTGTCCGGATTATTTATGTATGATATAAAATCTTCAAGTTCGAGACTCAAACTCTTTTCAAAGCTTACATCTTCCGATATAATTTCAATCTCACCGGATTTGTGATAATATTTTACATTTTCAAGTCGTGATATATTTTCTATTATTATCGATCCGTTTTTTGTAATTATTTCGCTAGGCATTATATTTGATGCGATTTTTGTTATTGCCGCATTTATGCTGAAATTTTTGTATTTTATCAGCAGATTATCGGTGACATCTATTTGAGTCTCTCCGAATATCGAATTTGCTTTTATTTCCTGCGGTATTCCGAACAACTGATATATAAAGCTTAATACATAAACTCCCAGATCCATTAAAGCTCCGCCGAAGCATTCTTTGCTAAATGTTGATGCTACTATTCCTTCTTTAAGAAGCTGAAGCTTTGAAGAACGCTGACAGAAATTCAAATTTGCCGAAACAATCTCATTATCATTGATTATCTCTTTTATTCTGTTTATCCACGGCAAGTGTGCATTCATCATAGCTTCAAGATAAATAAGTTTTCGATTGTTAGAAATTTCACAAAGCTTGTTGTATTCCCACGGATAAACACATATCGGTTTCTCGCAAAGAACGTGTTTTCCCGCATTTAATAATAATTCCGACTGAGAAAAATGCATATAGTTCGGTGATGCTATATATACTGCATCTATATTTTCATCATTTGCTAAATCGATTATATTGTCGTACAGTTTTATGTCTTTTTGTCCTGTTTTTTTTACAAACTCATCTGCGCGCGATAATGTCCTTGAATATTGAGCATAATATGATGCGTTAACGTTTTTGCTTATAACATAAATCATTTTTTCGGGCAGCCAAAAGCTGCCTATTACCGCAATATTTATTTTTTTCTTGATGTCTTGATTCATGATTTTTCCTTTCACGAGCATATACATATATTTGTATTATATCACATAAAATCATACTATCAATATTTTATTTCTTATTATCTTGACTTTTATTGACATTTAACTGTATTTAGGATAAAATAAATATGATAATTTAATATCGAAAGGATTGACAAACAGAATGAATACTCCTTTTCTCGGATGTGCATATTATCCCGAAGATTGGGATGATGATCAAATTGATTATGATATTTCAATGATGAAAAAAGCAGGAATAACCTGCGCCCGCATAGGTGAATTCGCATGGCGAAAAATGGAGCCTCAACGCGGAAATTATAATTTTGAATGGCTTCATAATATTGTTAATAAACTCGGAGAGGCCGGCATTTCGGTTATTATGGGAACACCGACCGCAACTCCTCCGATATGGCTTTCACGTGAATATCCGGATGTTCTTGAACTCATGGAGAACGGAGTGAAAAAAAATCACGGTGGAAGAAGGCATTGCTGCTCTAACAATCCGCATTACCTTGAAGCATGCGATTCTATTGTCAATGCACTTGGCCAAGAGTTCGGAAATGACAATAATATTATAGCATGGCAGATAGATAATGAAATTTATTCCTGGGGCAACGGATGCGTTTGTCAATATTGTATCGAGCGCTTTCATAAAGTGCTTGAACAAAAATATAAAACAATAGAAAACCTAAACTCAAGTTGGAATCTGAATCTATTCAGTCAGGCTTATGACAGCTTTGATGATATTCCCGCTGCGGTTAACGCATGGCACAATCCGCATATTAGGTTTGAATGGATAACATCCCATCAGGAAGCGAATATTGATTTTGTCCACCGCCAGGCTGATATTTTAAGAAAATACACTGATAAAAAAATCGGCACAGACATGATGCCTGTTAACGGCGTTGATTACGAGAAGATGAACGAGCGCCTTGATGTGGCAATGTTCAATCATTATAATGAGCCGTCAAATATAGGAGATCTTCCCTTTTGGTTTAATTATTTGAGAACACTGAAAGCCGAACCTTTTTGGAATACGGAAACAGCAACAACATGGAACGGGAGTGAAGCAATAACTCAATTTCTAAAACCAGAAGGCTACTGTCGTCTCAACAGTTGGATGCCGGTCGCGCTTAGCGGAGAAGCAAACCTTTATTGGCTTTGGAGACAGCACTGGGCAGGTCATGAGTTGATTCACGGGGCGGTTCTTTATCCCAACGGCAGGCCGATGCACACATTTGATGAAATATGCCAAACCGCCGATGAATTCAAAAAAGCTTCAAAATTCATAAATGAAACCAAAGTCAAAACCGATATAGCCGTACTCTTCACATCGAAAAACTGGAATCTTTTTGAAACTCAGCCTGTTATTGCAAACAACAGTTACCTTTCCGGAGTTCAGGACACAGTACATGCATTAACATCACTTGGAATCTGCACCGATGTGATAGGCTCGCACGTTGAACTTGACAAGTATAAAATTATATTTGCAAGAAACATGTTAACTCTCGAAGATAATAATTTGCCCGAAAGACTTGAAGAATGGATATCAAACGGCGGAATACTTGTATCGGGACCGATGACCGACATAAGAACATCAATAGGAACACATTATAAAGACAGAGGAATGGGAATTCTCGAAAGGTTGACCTCTGTTAAACTTCTTCATACAATTCCAACCGACGGTAAGTATTTATCGGCATCATGGAGCGACGGCAGCGAACTTAAATTTCACAGATGGACCGAACTTTACAGCGACGGAGGAACTGTACTTGCCACGGTAAAGTCCGGTAATTCAACTTTAATCGGCAAATCTATTATCTCCTCTTTTGATTACGGAAAAGGAAAAATAATACTGTGCGGTGCAATGCTTGATATGTGTGATTTGACAAAACTCTGTTCCTATGCGTTGAGTCTCGCAGACATACAAAATATAAAATTCAGCGGTGATTTGGTTGTCGTTCCGAGATGCGGAAACGGTTTTGAAGGTCTGATTATATTGGAAATAGGTTACAAAGACGGAAATATTGAACTCGAAAGACCGATGAAAAATCTGTTTACAGGTGAAAGATATGGTAAAGGAACTCTTGAAATCAAGCCCTATGATGTAATTGTTTTGGAAAATTGCGATTAAAATGATTTATCTGAATAAATTGTAAAAAAAATAATTAAATTAATAAAAATGACTTTATTTTTTCTGAAAAAAGTTATATAATAGGTGGGTAATAAATATAAAATATAAGGAGCATAAAGATGTTAGTTAACGCAAAAGAAATGCTTGTAAAAGCCAAAAAAGAGCATTATGCAGTCGGACAGTTCAATATTAACAATCTCGAGTGGACAAAAGCCATTCTTTTGACCGCACAGGAAATGAACAGCCCGGTAATTCTCGGCGTATCGGAAGGTGCCGGAAAATATATGACAGGATTTGATACCGTTGCCGCAATGGTTAGAGCAATGGACAAAAGTCTTAATATAACAGTTCCGGTTGCACTTCATCTCGATCATGGCACATACGAAGGATGCTATAAATGCGTAAAAGCCGGCTTTACATCGGTAATGTTTGACGGTTCTCATTACCCGATTGCCGAAAATGTAGAGAAGACAACCGAGCTTGTTCACGTTGCAAATGCTTTGGGTCTTTCTATAGAAGCAGAAGTCGGAGCAATCGGCGGCGAAGAAGACGGTGTTGTCGGAATGGGTGAATGTGCCGATCCGAACGAGTGCAAAATGATTGCCGATCTCGGTGTAACAATGTTAGCTGCCGGTATAGGTAATATCCACGGAAAATATCCCGCAAACTGGCCGGGACTTTCCTTTGAAACACTTGCCGCCGTATCCGAAAAGGTCGGAGATATGCCGCTTGTACTTCACGGCGGAACAGGAATACCCAGTGATATGATAAAGAAAGCTATTTCTCTCGGAGTTTCAAAGATTAACGTAAACACAGAATGCCAGCTTACATTTGCAGCCGCTACCCGCGAATATATTGAAGCAGGAAAGGATCTGTCCGGTAAAGGATTCGACCCCAGAAAACTTCTTGCTCCCGGAACCGAAGCAATTAAACAAACAGTCAGAGAAAAAATCGAGCTTTTCGGCTCTGCTGACAAAGCCTGACTTTTCATCGGGACGACCGTAAAGTTGTTCTTCAAATATAATAGCAACCGACTATTGATATTGCATCAATAGTCGGTTGCTATTTTAATTATGGCTTTAGCCGGTTGAGGACGGGACGTCCGAAACAGACAACCACCCGCTA
>CAZHPU010000066.1:0-7925 GCA_964534435.1 uncultured Lachnospiraceae bacterium
ATATAGTTCTGCTCCTTGCGGTATTCACCGATTGTTTTCGGCTTTCGAACATTTCCGGACATCAGAGATTTGTGAATACCGAAGAAAAATTCGTCTGAAAAGTCATGCTTGGAGAGATAATTATAGCCGTACTCTGTTGCGAGATAATAATTGTGTACCTCATTAAGATTTTTATCTTTATCATTGGGAAGTACCCGATTGATGAAAACCCCGTCAAGCGTTGCCTGTGTACCCTCTAATTGCGAAGATGCCAAAGCTTCTTTTTGCTGAAGCGTCGGCATAAACCAGGAGCTGTCAAGCTTGCTGTCTTTTATTTTCTCTTTATAAACTTCGAGTTTTGCGGTTGCGTCAATCAATTCCTCGAAGAAAAACGATTGGTCAATCATGTCCGATGATAACGGAAGCATATCTGCTGTATAAGCGTCATTCATAAACAAGCCCATCCTTTCAAATTTGATTATAGCATTGCTATAACCAAAAGTCAATACTTTTGACGATATAATAAAGAAAAAATCGAATAATCTTAAACAACTGCCTAAAATGGCGATAAATAAACAGATTTTAGCCGCTTCTCGGAGAGCTTGCGAAAAAAGTATCCGAAAATTGAACGATTGGAATAAGCACAAAAAACACGGTCTGCCGCAGGCAGGCCGTGTTTTTTTATGAGAATCAGACGCGTTTGCTTCTCTTCTTCGAATTCAGGCGTTCCTCTTCTTCTTCTCTCAGCACCTCGGGAGTACAGAATTTCGAGGTATGCTTGTAGATTACCGTCAGCGAAATTACAGCCGCGGCAATCGCAATCGAGGCGAGATTCTGCCTTAACAGAATCGGTGTCGCAAGCCCCGCGAAAACCGCAAACGCAAGAATGCTTCTTTTTCTGTGCGGATTGATTTTCACGAGAGTCGAAGTTATTATATAAATGGCGGCAAGAAGGAATACGATATTCGATACTGGCAGAATGGCAAGCAGAACGCCGAAAGTTACCGCGATGCCTTTTCCGCCTTTGAAGTGGTCGAAGGGTGCGAGAGCGTGTCCGATAACCGGCGCGCAGATTACCGCCGAAAAAAGCGGATTTTGGGGATTAAGATAATTCAGCGAGACATAAACGGGCAGCAGCCCCTTGCAGAGCTCGAGAATCAGGCAGACCGAACCCATAATGACTCCGCAGGACGCGAAAACGTTGAATGTGCCGGGATTTTTGTCGTCCGAACATTCGCACACATCTTTGTTCATAAAAATACGGGGCAGAATCTTGCAGTAGAGTATGCTTCCCGAAAGAAATCCGATAAGCGTGAAGAGCAGATACCCGAGTCTGCCGTCTATGAGATTATACATTCGAATCTCTCCTTCCTTTTATGACAATATCGGCAATCTTTTTCACCGAATCACGGTCTATACATTCGGCCTGACATTTCAACATCCGTTCACAGCGCGCACGGTCATGCGTTATCGTATAGGCAAGATCGGCGGCTTCTTTGGGACTGTTCGCGCGAGCCGACATTCCGTTTTTTTCGAAAAATTCGGCGTTTTTGGTTTCACAGCCGGGAATCGCGTTTATGTGGACTATCGGGATTCTCGATGTCGCCGCCTCGGTTGTGGTGAGACCGCCGGATTTCGATATGAGCAGGTCGGCGGCTTTCATATAGAGATAAACCTTGTCGGTAAACGAAACGATGTGAACGTTCGGATGTTTTCCGAGTTCGGCTTTCGTTTCGTCATACAACTGTTTGTTTTTGCCCGTCAGGAGGAATATGTCGGCATCGGGATCGTTGTAGGACAGCAGCTCCTTGCAGGTCTGAACCGCATACGAACAGCCTGCGCCGCCTGTCATTACGAGATAAACCCGTCTGTCGCCTGCTATTTTGAGCTGTGCTCTCGCTTCTTCTTTTGTCATATCCGAGGAAAATTCGGGAGACACGGGGATTCCGACTACCGCAAGCCGATTTTTTTTCATACCCTTGCGCACACATTCGGCAAGGACGTCTTTATGCGGAACGAACGAGATGTCAAGTTCGACCTCGCGGAAAAAGGGAATCGGCGTGTAATCGGTCAGAACTCCGTAGCAGGGAATATCGGTCTTTTTCTCGCGCTTTAAGTAGGTCATCGTCTGCATCGGGAAAAGATGGGTGCAGACCACCGCGTTGTATCCGCCTTTTTTTATAAAATCGAGCAGTTTTTCGGCCTGTGAGCTGTTCGCGATATAAACCGGGCTTTTGAGCCCTGTCGAACTGCAAAGCTCACCTGCTCTGTAAACCGCGCCGAAAAGACGCGGAAGTTTCACAATCATCGAGTTGTAGATTGACGATATTGTGTCGGATGTCTTTTCGCCCGACAGTGAAACCGCGTCCACAAGGTCGCACTTTATGTTTCTCGAGATGAACTCTTTATAGAGAGCTCTTGCCGCACCGTTATGCCCCTCGCCGGTGTTTGTGCTCAGAATCAGAATTTTCATTCACATACCGCCCTTTCTTATCTTACGGTAAAATTATATCTTCAAAAGAAGGCATTGTCAACGGACACTTTGATATAAATGTCCGAATATCGGCGGCGGGAATTTCGGAAACAGTCGGACGGCGCTCCTTTGTATTGACATATCGCACGCCGTGATGTATAATTATACCGAAAAATATACATTTTCCCGAAAGGTCGGCAAAACGCCGAAGAAAGATGGAACATTCCGAAAACATCGAACAAAAAAAGCTTAAAAAAATCCTCGACCGAAAAGAAAACAAATCCGAATATCTGCGCGGACTGAAAAGCGGTCTTCCGATATGTCTCGGCTATCTCGCGGTATCTTTTTCGCTCGGAATAGGGGCAAAATCGGCGGGACTTACGCCGATCGGCGCCTCTGTCGCCAGCCTTCTGCTTAACGCGTCGGCGGGCGAGTACGCGCTCTTTTCGGTTATCGCGGGATGCGGCGGCTATATTCAGGCGGCGCTTGCCGAATTTGTCGCCAATATGAGATATATTCTCATGTCTTGCGCGCTGTCGGCAAAACTCGATTACGGCAAAACGAAGCTGTGGCATCGGCTTGTAATCGGTGTCGCCGTGACCGATGAGATGTTCGGGCTCGGCGTTATGCAGTGCCGACCGCTGAATCCCTATTTTTATCTCGGAATGATGAGCGCCGCGATGCCCGGATGGTGCATCGGTACGGGCATCGGAGTTGCGGTCGGTAATATAATCGGAGCAAGACTTCAGAGCGCGCTCGGAGTCAGCCTTTACGGAATGTTTCTCGCCTCAATCGTTCCGCCGTCGATAAAAGACAAAAAAATCGCGGCTGTCGTAATCACATCTGCGGTATTGTCCGCCGCCGCTGCCTATCTTCCGATGCTGCGCGAAATCTCGGAGAGCGTGCGGATAATGATTCTGACCGTTGCCGTCGCCGCCGCCGCCGCCCTTGTCTTTCCGATAAAGGAGGAAACGACCGATGAGCAATAACGTATGGATATATATCGCAGTCGCGGCTGCCGTAACCTATCTTATAAGGGTGCTTCCGCTTACCGTTTTCAAAAAGCCGATTAAAAACAGGTTTGTGCGGTCGTTTCTTTATTATGTGCCTTACGCCACCCTTGCCGCAATGACCTTCCCCGCCATCATAAACGCGACAGCCTCTCCGATATCGGGTATCGCGGCGCTTGCCGCGGGAGTCGCCGCCGCCCGGCTGTCGGGCAATCTTTTCATAGTCGCCGCCGCATCCGGCGCCGCCGTGTTTATTATCGAGCTTTTCCTGTAAAATCCGCCGTTATCTGCCTTTTTATGCCGATTTGATGACAGTTTTGCACAAAAAAAAGAATATTTTTCGGCATTTTTGCCCATACCTTTTTTCTCGAAAATATGGTATAATATATGCATAAATAAATGAGGAAAGAAGGCGGAAAAAACGGAGCTGAATAAACTGAACATAGGGGAACTGCTTGTTTACGGATCAAGGGGCGTTTGCAAGGTGATAGACGTAAAAACCGAGTCATTCGGCGGTGCGGAAAAAGAATATTATCTTCTCTCACCCAAAGACGATCCGAAAGCGACGATATATCTCGCGACAGACAGCGACCGTATCGAAAAGCAGATCAAGAAGATAGCCACCGCCGACGAGATATACGAGATTGTGAAGGCTCTGCCGAAGGGCGGATGCGAATGGATTGAGAACAACAAACGCCGTGCCGAATATTTCTCCAAAACTCTCAGCGAAGGCAGCAGAGGAGACATTGTCGGAGTCATAAGAACGATAAGAAATCAGAGACGCGAGCTCGAAAAGAAGGGCAAAAAGCTCAATGTATCCGACAAGAACGTACTTGACCGCGCCGAAAAAATCGTAAACGACGAATTTTCGCTTGTGCTCAACATAAGACCGGATGAGGTCGCGCAGTTCATTATCAAAAACAGCGAGCCGGCGTAAAGCACCCGAACAAAAGAAAAATCACCGATATGCCGCAGGGCGTATCGGTGATTTTTTATGGGGAAAAAAGAAAAAAAGAAAGGAGAGGCGACCTGAAACCGAACTTCGGCCGCCGGGGAAAGTTTTTTCGATACGAACGACTTAAGGTATTTCTCCTAAAAAAAGGCTCTGCCTTGTCGCTGAACACAAACAAATAAAAAATAACAGAAAAAGACAGTTACATTCTGCAATGAACAATAACAATAACCGTCAGCCACCTGATAAAATCAGAAAAAAAGTGTTCGTATCGACGGAAAATATTAAACTGAAATAAAATCAGACTATAAGTTCGATTTTCATCTTTTCGCCGTTGTTCGTAATGTCAAGGGCGAGCTGAGCGCGGGTAAGCTCATCCGAAACCTCCTGATAGTCGGTCTCGGCGGCGTTTATATCGTAATTTGCGTACACATATTCGATAATTGCCGAACGCTTGGAGTAGGGATCGTCAACACGTTCTTTCGGAGTTTTCGAGCGCATTTCGGCAAGTCTGCTCTTCTTGTTTGTAAGCTGGGGAATATAGACAAGCATTTCGTCGATGGTCATATCGTATCCGTCGACTTTATGTGTGCAGTTGAAAACATTTACGGCGTGCTTTATGGTGCGTATCTGCTTTGAATAGAGGTCGAGCTTTGCGCGTGTTTCGGCATAATCGTATGGAGGACGTACCGATTCGATGTCCTCGCCGACCGATGCCTTGAATGTTTTGCATGAGTTTTCCTTTTCAATGAGCGCGGCATATTCGTCTTTCAGCTTTTTGAGCAGTTTGTTCGCCTGCGCGGATGTCAGTTCTTTTATTTCGGTATTCATCACGAATCCTCTTTTCACCATTTGTTCTCTGTGATTATTATACCGACCGAACGCCATTATGTCAAGTGAAAACCGAAACTTGCGAAAAATCCCGAAAAAAACATCCGACAATCGCTTGTCGGATGTTTTTTGATATGTTATCGTCCGCAGAAATCGGACAGCTCTTTTATCTGCCGCTCAACCGACTCAATCGCGGTGCCTCCCGCCGATTTGCGGCGTGCCACGCAGTTTTCGAGAGCGACGGCGTCATAGACATCCGACTCGATTTTGCCGCAGAGCGTTTTGTAGAGATCGAGCGGCAGGCTGTCAAGCGTTTTTTTCTGCTTTATGCAGAGTGCGACCGCGTCTCCCGCCGTCTTGTAGGCATCGCGGAATGCAAGTCCCTTGCCGACAAGATAGTCGGCAAGATCGGTTGCGTTTATGAATCCTTCTTTCGCGGCGGCAAGCATACGATCTCCGTTCGGGTGCATACTTTTCACCATGCCGGGGAAAACGTCAAGACAGAGCTCGGCCGTGTCGAAGGCGTCGAACACCGATTCTTTGTCCTCCTGCATATCCTTGTTGTAGGCAAGCGGCAGACCTTTCAGCATGGTGAGCGTGCCGATAAGATCCCCGTAGACTCTGCCTGTTTTTCCTCTGACGAGTTCGGCAATATCGGGATTTTTCTTTTGCGGCATTATGCTCGAGCCTGTGGTGAACGAGTCGTCAAGCTCGATAAATCCGAACTCGAAGCTCGACCAGAGCACGATTTCTTCCGAAAATCTCGACAGATGCATCATCACGGTCGAGAGCGCCGACAGCATTTCGACACAGAAATCGCGGTCGGACACGCCGTCTATGCTGTTCTGCGAAAAGCCGTCGAATCCGAGCGCCGATGCGGTCAGCGCTCGGTCGGTGTCGTAAGTCGTGCCCGCGAGTGCGCATGAGCCGAGCGGCGATATGTTCATACGCGCGACCGCGTCGGAGATGCGGGAAATGTCGCGGCAGAACATATGGCAGTAGGCGAGAATATGATGCGAAAAGAGTATCGGCTGAGCGCGCTGCAAATGGGTGTAGCCGGGCATTATCAGACTTTTGTTCTCGTCTGCCTTGTCGACGACTGCCGAAATCAGTTTTTTCAGCCGATCGACAACTGCGGCGGCCTCGTCACGCATCCAGAGCCTTAAATCGGTTGCCACCTGATCGTTTCGGCTGCGGGCGGTGTGAAGCTTTTTTCCGACATCGCCGATTCGCTCGGTAAGCTGCCCTTCGATGAAGGTGTGAATGTCCTCGGCGTCAAGGTCGATTTCGAGAGCTCCGCTTTCAATATCGCAGGCTATTTTCATAAGCTCGGAAATAATCGCGTCTGCCTCGTCTTTTGTGATTATCCCTTTTGCCGCGAGCATTGCCGCGTGAGCCGCAGAGCCGTTTATGTCCTGCCTGTACATTCGGCGGTCGAAATGTATCGACGAGTTGAAGTCATCGGCTTTTTTGTCCTGAGATTTGTGAAAGCTTCCCGCCCATAATTTATCCATGTCGCCTAAATCCTTTTCAGTTCTTCTCGTTTTTGGCTTTTACCGCGGCGCCTATCGAAATCGGGAGGCCCCACAGATTTATAAATCCGTCGGCGTCCTGCTGATTGTAAACATGATCCTCTCCGAATGTCGCGATCTCTTCCGAGTAGAGTGACCAGTCGCTCCATGCGCCCGCTTTGATCATATTGCCCTTATAGAGCTTGATTTTGACTTTGCCTGTGACATGCTCCTGCGTTTTCGTCACGAATGCCGACAGCGCCTCGCGCAGGGGAGTGTACCACTGACCGTTGTAGAGAAGTTCGGCAAATGTTATCGAAAGCTCCTGCTTTTTGTGCATGGTCATTTTGTCAAGGCAGAGCGTTTCGAGATAGTTGTGCGCGAAATAGAGAATCGCTCCGCCCGGCGTTTCGTATACGCCGCGGCATTTCATGCCGACAAGTCTGTTCTCGACGATGTCGAGCAGTCCGATTCCGTTTTCTCCGCCGATTTTGTTCAGCCCGAGAATAATTTCCTTCGCGCTCATCTTTACGCCGTCAAGCGATACGGGGACGCCGCTCTCGAATCCGATTTCGACGTATGCGGGCTTGTCGGGCGCGTTTATCGGCGATACGCCCATTTCGAGAAAGCCTTCTTTTTCGTAGAGCGGCTCGTTGCCCGCGTCTTCGAGATCGAGTCCTTCGTGCGAGAGATGCCACATATTTTTGTCTTTCGAGTAGTTGGTCGTTCGGCTGATTTTCAGCGGAATATTATGCGCTTCGGCATAGTCGATTTCTTCGTCACGCGACTTGATGTCCCATTCACGCCAGGGCGCGATGATTTTCATATTCGGGGCGAATGCCTTTATGGCAAGCTCGAAACGCACCTGATCGTTGCCCTTGCCCGTGCAGCCGTGGCAGATTGCGTCGGCTTTTTCGGAAATCGCTATCTCGACCAGCCTTTTCGCGATAATCGGACGGGCAAGCGCGGTGCCGAGCAGATATTCCTCGTATTTCGCTCCCGCCTGAACTGTCGGGATTATCATTTCGTCGACAAACTGTTCGGTAAGGTCTTCGATATAGATTTTCGACGCTCCCGATGCGATTGCCTTTTCTTCGAGACCTTCGAGCTCGTCTGTCTGCCCGACATTGCCCGATACCGCGATAATCTCGGGATTGTTGTAGTTTTCT
>CAZHPU010000067.1:0-7771 GCA_964534435.1 uncultured Lachnospiraceae bacterium
CGAGAGCTATACGAAAGATAAAGCGGTAAAATATCTCAGCGAGGGCAAGGTCGTCGTTTTCGGCGGCGGCTCGTCAAATCCCTGTTTCTCGACCGATACCGCGGCTGTGCTTCGCGCGGCCGAGATAGAGGCGGATATCATACTTTTCGCCAAAGCCGTAAGCTATATCTATAACCGCGATCCCAAAGGCAGGGAAAGCGGCGAGGATCTTTACAAATACGAATACCTGAGCTACAACGAAATTCTCGAAAAGGGAATATCGGCGATAGACATCACCGCAACCGCATTTGCGCTTGCCAACGATCTCAAAATAACCGTGTTCGGAATGAACGATCCGCGCAATATTCTGCGCGCCATGACCGGAGAGGTCAAGGGAACGATCATTCACGGCGGCAGCAGCAAGATTTTGAAAGAATGATTTCGGAAGACTTACAATAAACACAATATAAAGATAAATTAAGAAAGGAACGGTATTTACCATGAAACTCGACACAAAGATTTACGAAGAAAAAATGAAGAAGACAGTCGCAAACTATGAGGCGAATCTTGCGACGATTCGTGCGGGAAAGGCAAATGCCGCTGTTCTCGACCGCGTTATGGTCGATTATTACGGCGCGCCCACACGTATCAAAGATATTTCACAGATTAAAACATCGGATGCGCGCACTCTTGTCATCACACCCTGGGATAAATCGACACTTAAACTCATCGAAAAGGCAATTCTCGCTTCGGATGTCGGAATCACTCCCGCAAATGACGGCAGCGTAATCAGACTCACATTCCCGCAGCTCACCGAGGAACGCAGAAAAGATCTCACAAAGCAGATCGCAAAGCTCGGCGACGAGGCGAAGGTCGCAATCCGCAATGTCCGCCGCGAGGGTAACGACAAAGCGAAAGAAATGAAGAAAAACAGCGAAATGACCGAGGATGAGCTCAAATCGTCGGATAAGTCGATGCAGGATCTCACCGATAAATATATCAAGGAAATCGACTCGATAACCGAAAAGAAGAAAACCGAGATTATGTCTATCTGAGAAATCCGATAGATAAACCGCTTTTTGAGAGGCCGGATATGTCTGAAAATCAAAATAATGAAAAAAGAATAACGGTCTGCGATGACAGACTCAAACATATCGCATTCATTATGGACGGAAACGGCAGATGGGCAAAGGCGAGAGGCCTGCCGCGCTCGGCAGGCCACAGCGCCGGCGCCAAAACGTTCAGACGTCTGGTCGATTATATGGAGGTCATAAATCTAAAATGTATGACGGTTTATGCCTTCTCGACCGAAAACTGGTCGCGCCCGCCCGAAGAGGTCGCGTCGATAATGAGCCTGCTCGAAGAATATATAGATCAGGCAGTCTCGAAAATCGCGGGGAATGACGTTCGGGTGATTTTCATCGGCGACCGCGGCCCGCTTTCCGAAAAACTCAAAAAAAAGATGGCCCATCTCGAAAAAATATCCGAAAACAACAGCAGAATACTTAATATTGCATTAAATTACGGCGGACGCGACGAAATCGTGCATGCCGTGAACCGCGCGATTGAAATCGGCAAAAATCCGATAACCGCGGCGGATATAGACGAATGTCTTTATACAAATCAGTCGCCTCCTCCCGATCTCATTGTCAGAACGGCGGGAGAACTGCGACTTTCCAATTTTCTGCTTTGGCAGGCGGCGTACAGCGAACTGTATTTTACCGACAAGCTCTGGCCGGATATGACCGAGGCCGATGTCGATGATGCCGTTGCCGAATTTTACCGCCGTACGCGCAGATTCGGCGGAATATGATCTTTTCTGCGAAAATTTTATCAGCCCAAGAGAACGGAGGTCGGGCGGTCGCCCGATAACTTGACAGATGAAAACGAGAATAATTACGGGTGCGATTGCACTTGCGGTATTTCTGCCTATCCTGATTTTTTCCGGAACGCCCGCACTTGTCGTATTTACCGTTTTGGCGGTTGCCATATCCACATTTGAAATGTGCGGCTGTATGCGTCAGAGAAAAAAACTTTACATTTTCATTCCCGCCGAAATATACGCGGTTTCCTGCGCACTCGCCGTACGCCTTGCGAAAAATTTCTGCGAGTTTTACGTGATCGCCACCATGCTTTTCGCGTTTTATGCGATCGGCGTCGCGATGTTCTCAAAGGGACGTTATACTTTCGAAGAGGCAATCGCGATTATTTTCGGAATCGCCTATCTTGTGTTCGGATACTGCTCTATTGTTCTGGTGCGCGATCTCGAACACGGAGTCTATCTCTTCTGGCTTATTTTCATTGCCGCATGGCTTTCGGACAGCGGCGCCTATTTCGTCGGCGTAAAATTCGGCAAACATAAGCTGATTCCCGATATCTCGCCGAAAAAAACGGTAGAGGGACTTATCGGCGGCGTAGTCTGCTGTATGCTGATGTTTCTGGTCTACGGCGATATCGTAACTCTTGCCGCAACCGACAAGGTGGCAAATGTTTTCGCGCTTCTTCTTGCGGGTGCCGTGCTGAGCCTTATCTCGGTATTCGGCGATCTGCTCGCCTCTTATATAAAGCGGCGTTATAAGATAAAAGACTACGGCAGTCTGCTTCCCGGACACGGCGGTCTGCTCGACAGATTCGACAGCGTGCTTGCCGTTTCAATCGCACTTTTCGCATTCTGCCGCTTTCTCAAATTCCTCCCGATTTTCAGCGCGGTCTGATTTTCGGAAGCTTAACCGAGATTTTGAAAAATGAAATTTCAGGATAAAAATATAGCGATTATCGGCTCTACCGGTTCGATAGGAAAGCAGACAATCGATGTCTGCGAAAAGTTCGGGATAAAGGTCGGCGCGCTCAGCGCAAAAAGCAGCGTTTCGCTTCTCGCCGATGAGGTGCGGAAGCTGAATGTAAAACGATGCGCGGTCGCCGATGAAAAGAAATACTCGGAACTTTCTCTCCTGCTTGCCGATACCGATACGAAAATTTACGCCGGAGATCGGGGCATCTGCGAGATGATTGCCGACTGCGACTGCGATACCGTTCTCAACTCGGTAATCGGCGGAGCGGGACTTCTTCCGACTCTCGCGGCGGTAAAATCGAAAAAGAATATTGCGCTCGCCAACAAGGAAACACTTGTAACGGCGGGCGAACTTGTAATGCGCGCCGTTAAAGAGGCGGGCGTGACACTTATGCCCGTAGATTCAGAACATTGCGCGATTTTCGAGTGCCTGATGTCGGGCGCGCATTCCGAAGTGGAAAAGCTGATTATAACCGCGTCGGGCGGCCCGTTTTACGGTAAAAAGCGCGACGAGCTGAAAAATGTGACGGTTGAGCAGACACTTCGACACCCGACATGGAATATGGGCGCAAAAATCACGGTCGACAGCGCGACACTCATGAATAAATGCTTCGAAATGATTGAGGCGTCTTTTCTTTTCGATATTCCGATGGATAAAATCGAGCCGGTCATACACAGGCAGTCGATAGTCCATTCGATGGTCGAATATGTCGACGGTGCGGTAATCGCTCAGCTTGCGATGCCCGATATGAGAATGTGCATACAGTATGCGCTGTCATATCCCGACAGATTTTGCTCGGTTACGCCGAAAATGGATTTTTCGAAAGCGATTTCGCTGACCTTCGATAAACCCGATTACGAAACATTCAAACCGCTGTCGCTGGCGCGCTATGTGATGAATGAGGGCGGCGTTCTACCCGCTCTTCTAAACGGAGTCAACGACGAAGCGGTAAGACTTTTCCTCGACCGAAAAATATCTTTTCTCGATATAGGCGACCTCGCTTATGAAATCGTGCATAACTTCAAAAACAGACCCGCAAACAGTGTAGAAGATATCGTTGACGCGGGGAAAATCGGCAGGGAACTCGTGGGAGAACTCACAAATAAAAGATAACGGTATATTAAAAGACGCAGCGTCTTTTGACAATTTAAGCCCCGACTTTTGAAATCGGATAACATAGGAAAGAGATGACGGACACCCCGTCCGTCTGATGGAAGGATAAACTTGTCAACAGTTTTAACCGTAATTATCGCCGTATTATTGTTCGGCGCACTTATTTTCGTCCATGAAATGGGACATTATGTAGCCGCGCGGATTTTCGATGTGCATATTCATGAATTTTCAATCGGAATGGGCCCGAAAATCTTCGGTAAAAAATCGAAAAAAACCGACATTGACTACTCGCTGCGCGCCCTGCCTATCGGCGGATATGTCATGATGGCGGGCGAGGACGAGGAAGTCGACGATCCGCGCGCCTTAAATAAAAAGCCGGTATGGCAGAGAATAATCATAACCGCGGCAGGCGGTCTTGTAAATATAATCGTCGGCTTTATTCTCACATTTGTCATGGTGATGACTATGGCAAATCTCGGTTCGACGACAATCGCCTCTTTTGACGAGGGCGCGGTCAGCAGCGCATATCTTAAAGTAAACGACAGAATAGTCGCGGTCGACGGCGTGAGTGTCCGTACGCATATGGATGTCGTATATGAGATAAGCAGACTCGGCATCGAGCCGCTTGATATTACCGTAATCCGCGACGGAGAAAAAATAACGCTGAGCGATGTCGTTTTCCCGCAGTCAGAGACCGAGGGGATTGCGTTCGGCGATGTCGATTTCAAATTCTACCGCGCGAAAAAAGATTTCGGCGAGGTTATGAAGCAGTCATACTCCTACTGCGTGCTTTATGTGCGTCAGGTATGGGAGGGACTTTACGACCTCATTACCGGTCGCTACGGCGTAAGCGGCGTTTCGGGACCGATCGGTGTAACCGAACAGATAGGCAGCGCGGCAAAGCAGGGTGCCACGACACTTCTTTCAATGGTGATACTTATAAGCGTCAACCTCGGAGTGGTCAATCTGCTTCCTTTTCCCGCACTTGACGGCGGCAGACTCTTTTTCATGTTTATCGAACTTATTTTCCGCAAGAAAGTCCCGACCGAAATCGAGGCGAAAATTCATTTTGTCGGAATAGTCGTGCTAATGGGACTTATGCTCGCCGTTTCGGGCAAGGATATTGTTTCGCTTTTCAAAAAATGAAAAAGGTAAAAGATAATGGACTTTAATAAAATCAGACGGAAAACCAAAAAAATATCGGTCGGTAAAATATCGGTCGGAGGAGACAGCCCGCTAAGCGTGCAGTCGATGACAAATACCGATTCGTCCGATTTTGATGCGACATACAGACAGATGAAGGCACTTGAAGCGGCGGGATGCGATATCGTACGTATGACGGTGCCGAATGATGATGCGGTAAAAACTCTTTATAAACTCAAACTGTCGGATATAAAAATGCCGATTGTCGCCGATATTCATTTCGACTATCGGCTTGCTGTCGCCGCCGCCGAAGCGGGTGCCGACAAAATACGCATAAATCCCGGAAATATCGGCTCGGAGGATCATATTAAGGCGGTAGCCGACTGCTGCCGCAGCAGAAATATACCCATAAGACTCGGCATAAATTCGGGCTCTCTCGAAAAAGATTTGCTCGCAAAATACGGCGCTCCGACCGCAGAGGCTCTTGCCGAGTCGGCGTTCGACAATATAAAAGCGCTCGAACGTTTTGACTTTGACAATATCATAGTGGCGATAAAATCTTCGGATGTCATGAGAATGACCGAAGCGAACAGACTTGTCGCCGCGTCCTGCGGCTACCCGATTCATCTCGGCGTTACCGAGGCGGGCTCGGATAAGATCGGAAGCATAAAATCGGCAATCGGAATCGGCTCGCTCCTTCTGTCGGGTATAGGCGACACCATCCGCGTTTCGCTGACTGCCGATCCCGTGCTCGAAGTCGAGCGGGGCAGAACAATTCTTCAGGCACTCGAACTCGACCGCAGGCAGAAAATCAGCCTTGTGTCCTGCCCGACCTGCGGAAGAACGAAAATCGATCTCATCGGGCTTGTTTCAAAGTTCGAATCGAGGATGGGCGAACTTAATCCGTCGCGTCCGCTGAAAGTCGCGATTATGGGATGCGCGGTCAACGGACCGGGAGAGGCATCGGACGCCGATATCGGAATAGCGGGCGGTCAGGGAGAAGCTCTGCTTTTCAAAAGCGGAAAGCCGGTCGGCAAATATCCCGAGAGCAGCGTAATCGATGTCCTTATCGACGAGATAAACAGAATGTAAATCAAAATCAAATATATATGCAAAACAGCAAAATCGGTAAATAAAGCGGTCTTTTATACAGACACAGACGGCGAGAGGGAAAAATCGCCGTCAAAACAAAGGGGAAACCGAAATGGAAAAAACATTTTTCGAAAAATTCAATAAATATACACCCGATGAAAACGCCCGCAAAATTCTTGCGGGCATTTCGCGTTATTCGTTCAGAGCCGACAGGGAAAAGAGAATAATCGAAATCAGCATCGATTTGCCGTCTGTCGCTCCCAAAAACGCGCTTTATTCGATAGAAAAAGCGATAGCGGCTGCATATAATTTAAGACTTGTGAGAATACTGCCCCACTATCCCGAAAGCTGTTTTACCCTCGACTATATGCATGAGGTCGTAACCGAGGCGCACCGTGTCGGATATGTCACAAACGGCTTTTTCGACAGCTATGCTCTCTCGGAGGACGGCGACACAATAAAGATTGCGATAGATTTTCCCGACGGCGGAGTCGGACTTGTCTGTAAGGCGGGAACAGAGGATATAATGTCCCGCATAATCGAAGCCGAATTCGGAATCCGCAAAAAGATAAAAATTGTCGGATCGGGCAGGGCGTCCGAACATTTCCGCGCATTCGATGAAGGGAAAAAGCTGGAACTCGAACGGATGAACGCCGAGGCTGCCGAGAGGGCGAGAGACGCGGCCAAACAGCGCGAGGCCGAAAAAGCCAAAAACGAAAAAGAGGACGCACGCGCCGAAATGGTACGTGTAAACAGCCTTACCGACGACGGCGATAAATTCGAGAAAAAAGACGAATTTGTCTACAAATGCGGATATATGACCTTCGACGTAAGCTCTCCCGAATTTATTTACGGCGAGCCGTTCGAAATCGAGCCGATATCCATAAGAAACGCGCTCGACACACGTCCCAAAAAAGCGGTTATTCTCGGTCAGGTCAATCAGTATGAGTCGGCGGTGTCGAGAAGCGGCGAAAAGCTGATGATGACAATCGGACTTACCGATAATGACGCATCGGTCAATTTGAAACTGACTCTTCCCGTAGATGAGGGAACCGCACTTGAAAAGCTGATAAAGAAGGCGGGCAGAACAATCAAGCGCGGAATTTCGGACGTTGTGACCGTTTACAGCCTCCGGATTGCGGTCGGCGGCGGCATAAAATTCGATAAATACGACAACGAAAATGTCTTCTCTGTCGATGCGATTGCAAAGGTCGTGTTCGTTCCGAGAAAAGACAACGCACCCGAAAAACGTGTCGAACTGCATATGCACACGAATATGTCCACAATGGACGCACTCACTTTCCCCGAATTCGCGGTCGAAACCGCCGAATCGTGGGGGTGGGATGCGCTTGCGGTTACCGATCACGGTAATGTTCAGGCTTTCCCGATTCTGAAGGACAGCACCTCAAAACGCAATATAAAAATCCTTTACGGAATGGAAGCCTACTATGTCGATGATACCGCGAGAGCACTCTACGGCGACTGCGACCTGAGATTTTCGGACGGCGAATTCTGCGTGTTCGATATAGAAACGACCGGACTTTCGGTGCTTACCTGCAAAATAACCGAAATCGGCGCCGTACTCGTCAAGGGCGGTGAGGTCATCGACAGATTCGATACTTTCGTCGATCCCGAATGTGAAATTCCCGCGA
>CAZHPU010000068.1:0-5878 GCA_964534435.1 uncultured Lachnospiraceae bacterium
AACCGTCCAGTCAAGCGTAATATTCGAGAAAGGCGCCTGTGTGCCCCAGCGTGAAGGAGTGTTCACGCCGTAAACGAACGACTGTATGCACTGTTTGATTTCCTTGTAGGAAAGGTTGTCCACCTTTACGAAAGGAGCGAGATAGGTATCAAATGATGAAAACGCCTGTGCGCCCGCCCATTCATTCTGCATGATTCCGAGGAAGTTCACCATCTGGTTGCAGAGAGTCGAAAGGTGAGATGCGGGGGAGGAGGTAATCTTGCCCGGAACTCCGCCGAGTCCCTCTTTTATAAGCTGTTTAAGGCTCCAGCCCGCGCAGTAGCCGGTCAGCATCGACAGATCGTGAATATGGATGTCGCAGTTTCTGTGCGCCGAGCTTATTTCCTCATCGTAAATCTCGGACAGCCAGTAGTTCGCGGTAATCGCGCCCGAGTTGGAAAGGATAAGTCCGCCGACCGAATAGGTAACCGTCGAATTTTCCTTTACACGCCAGTCGAGAGCGCTCAGATATTTGTCAACCGTTTCCTTATAGTCAAGGTAGGGATTTTTCATATTGCGGAGTTTTTCACGCTGTTTACGGTAAAGGATATACGCCTTCGCAACCCCGTCATAGCCGCCCTGAATGAGGACTTTCTCGACGCTGTCCTGAATATCCTCGACCGCAACGAAACCGTCTTTGATTTTCGGAAGAAAATCGGCGGTGACTTTCAGGGCGAGAAAATCTATGATGTTGTCGGTGTAATCGGTCTCGGTCGCCTCAAACGCCTTTTTCATCGCGTTGGTGATTTTGCTGATGTCGAAATCAACCTGTTTTCCGTCTCTCTTGATAATTCTGTACATAATCTGTCTTCTCCTTGTATCTGATCCTCTAAATAAAATTCGATGTCATACCCCTCTGACTTCGACCGACGGGACGTTCGGTCTCACTATATCGGCGAGGGCGAGCATTTCGTCACGGTCGAATGCCGAAAGACCGTCGGGAGCGACAAGATCTCCCGAATTTTTGAACTGCTGCAGATAGTAGTGCGCGGCGCCCGCTATCTCCTCGGAAAGCCGAAGCAGACTTTCCTTTGTATGAAGCCCCTTCACGACGGTGGTGCGGAACTCGTATTCGACCTTTCCGCTCATAAGATAATCGCGCGAGGCGGTTATTTTATCGGTGTCGACTTTTTCGAGTCCGACCGTACGCGGATATTCGGCAAGCGAATTTTTAATATCCATCGCAACAGCGTCGCAGAGCCCGCTCTCGACCGCCTTTTTCAAAAGATCGGGATTTGTGCCGTTCGTGTCGAGCTTAATCTTATAGCCGAGCTCTTTGACTTTTCCCATAAAATCGAGAATGTCGGGATGTATCAGCGGCTCTCCGCCGGTTATCACAACCCCGTCGAGCAGACCGATACGCTTTTTAAGAAATGCCGTAATTTCGTCTTCATCGATTTCGGGATTTACGCCGCAGACGAGAGAGGCATTGTGGCAGAACGGACAGCGGAAATTGCATCCTGCGGTGAAGAGCGTACATGCCACCCTGCCCGGATAGTCGAGCAGCGTCATTTTCTGTATTCCGGCTATTTTCACGGCTCTTCCCTCCCGACTTTCGCGGTCCGACGGTTCGGACGCGTTTTGCCGATCTGTGTCGGCAGCAGAATCATTCTACCACAGCATATGGGCTTTGTCAATATGCTTTTGACATTTTTTGTAAAAAAAACACAAGATATTGTGTCGCGGCATTTTTGAGGTTACTACATATTGTGGTAATTTTGAACAGTGCGGTTAGAATCGGCTAACCGCCGAAAATCCGAATTTTATTCGCTTTTCGGGGTAAAAAGCGCCGTTTTGCCGAATAAAATAGGTATTGCAGCCTGCTCTATTGACAACCGCACCGAGCAATGCTATACTGACGATGAAATTCGTTCTGCGGATTTTCGGTGACAGATAAAAGATTGAAGGTCGGTATTATGACAGACGCGGTTGATATGGTTGTATTTGTTTTGGAATGCATCGGAGCGATTGCATTCACCCTTTCGGGAACGGTTATTTCGGTTGAGCATAAAATAGATCCGGTCGGGACATTTGTCATAACCTTCACCACTGCGTTCGGCGGAGGAATTATCCGCGACCTTATGCTCGGCATTACGCCGCCCTGCGTATTTTCGGAAAAGTCGGTCGCGGTCGAAGCGGTGATTTCGGTTACCGTCGCGATGATATTCTATCTTTTCGCCTTTTTCAGAAAAACATCGCCATTTGTCCGCAAAATCAAGGGAGATATGCTGCTCTATCTGCTTGACGCGGTCGGACTTTCGATTTTCTGCATATCGGGTGCGAAAACGGCAATCGCCGCGGGATACGGCGAGAACATTCCGCTTGTCGTTACCGCGGCGGTCGTCAGCGGCTGCGGCGGCGGCATACTGCGCGATGTCTTTATCAGCCGTGTGCCGATGGTGTTCAGAAAACACGTCTATATTCTGCCCGCGCTTGTCGGCTCGATTGCCTATGCTCTGCTCTACACGAAAATTTCTCAGCTTGCCGCGATGCTTATCGGCATATCTCTGATTATCGGTATAAGAATCCCCGCGATAAAACACAAATGGAATCTGCCGATACCGAAAACCGCGTCGGACGACTTGCGGGAAAAGAACGACGATGACGGCGACTGATTTCGCGGCGTTTTGATTTACAAAGAGAAAAAAGACCTGTGCCGATGGCACAGGTCTTTTGATTTTGCGTAAATTATCTTTTATCTTTCGAAGAATTTCTTATGCGGTCTGCGGTTTGCTCCGCCCTCGTGATCGTCGCGGTCGGTGCGTACGGGGCGCGATCCGCGGTCGTCGTTTTCGGCTTTGGGAAGAAGCGCCTTGCGCGACAGATTGAATCTGCCCTTTTCGTCTATTCCCATGAACTTGACGGTGATCTCGTCGCCTTCTTTTACTACATCCTCAACCTTTTCGACAAACTGGTTGGACAGGTCTTTAATATGGCACATTCCCTCTTTGCCGGGTGCGAATTCAACGAACGCGCCTATCGGGATTATGCGGGTAACCTTGCCTGTATATACTGCGCCGACTTCGGGCTCGAAGCAGATTGCGTCAATAGCCGCCTTGGCTTTGAGTCCGCTTTCCGAATCGGCTGCGGCAATGTAAATCGTTCCGTCTTCCTCGATGTCGATCTTTGCTCCGCTTTCGGCGGTAATGCGCTGGATGACCTCGCCGCCCTTGCCGATAACCTCGCGGATTTTATCTGTCTTAATATGCATTGTGATGAGCTTGGGAGCATATTTCGAGAGTTCCTCACGCGGACCGGGGATTGCTTTGAGAATAATCTCATCGATGATGTAATCTCTGCCCTTGTGTGTCTTTTCAAATGCCGACTTGATGATTTCGGGTGTGAGACCGTCAATCTTAAGGTCCATCTGAATCGATGTGATACCCTTGTGCGTACCCGCTACCTTGAAGTCCATATCGCCGTAGAAGTCCTCGACACCCTGAATATCGATCATGGTATCCCAGCTTCCGTCCTCGGCGGTGATAAGTCCGCAGGAGATGCCCGCAACAGGTGCCTTAATCGGAACGCCGGCGTCCATAAGCGCAAGAGTTGAGCCGCATACCGATGCCTGAGATGTCGAGCCGTTTGACGAAATGACCTCGGATACGAGTCTCATCGCGTACGGGAACTCCTCAACCGACGGAAGTACCGGAACGAGCGAACGCTCTGCGAGCGCGCCGTGTCCGATTTCGCGGCGTCCGGGAGATCTTGTCGACTTGGCTTCGCCTGTCGAATAGCCGGGCATATTGTACTGATGCATATATCTCTTTGACTTTTCCTCGTCGATTGTATCGAGCTCCTGAGCGTCGTCGAGTGTTCCGAGCGTGCAGATTGTCATAACCTGAGTCTGACCTCTTGTGAACATACCCGAGCCGTGTACACGGGGCAGGAATCCGACTTCGGCTGCAAGCGGACGGATTTCGTCCATCGATCTGCCGTCGACACGCTTTTTGTCTTCGAGCAGCCAGCGTCTTACAATCTTCTTCTGAATCTTGTAGACGAGTTCGGGCATCATTACGTCAAGTCCCTCATACTCGTCGCCGAATTTTTCGAGAATGGCGTCCTGAATCGGAACCATACGCGCATCGCGGACGGTCTTGTCGTCTGTATCCATCGCGTACATAACGTCCTGCTCGCAGAACTTGAAAATCTTGTCGAACATATCGTGATCGAGTTCTCCCGAAGGATACTCGAATTTGGGCTTGCCGACCTCGGCGACGATTCCCTTTATGAATGCGCAGAGAACTTTGATTTCTTCATGCGCCTTCATGATTGCGTCGAACATAACGTCGTCGGGAACTTCGTTCGCGCCCGCCTCAATCATTACGACCTTTTCGCTTGTACCCGCAACGGTAAGTTCGAGATCGCTGTGCTTTCTCTGTTCCTGTGTCGGGTTGATGACGATTTCGCCGTCAACAAGACCTACAAAAACGCCTGCGATAGGTCCGTTCCACGGAATATCCGAAATCGAAAGCGCGATCGACGAGCCGAGCATCGCCGTGATTTCGGGCGAGCAGTCATAGTCGATTGAAAGGGTGGTCAGAACGATTGCGACATCGTTGCGCAGATCCTTCGGGAAAAGCGGACGTGTCGGACGGTCGATTACGCGGCTTGTGAGAATGGCCTTTTCGGAAGGCTTGCCCTCACGGCGCAGGTATCCGCCGGGGATTCTTCCGACAGCGTAAAGACGCTCGTCGAAATCAACCGACAGAGGGAGAAAATCGATGCCGTCACGCGGCTTTGCCGATGCGGTTGCGGTTGCGAGAATACATGTCTCGCCGTATCTTACAAGGCAGGAGCCGTTTGCAAGTCCCGCCATCTTGCCGGTTTCAACTACAAGCGGTCTGCCGGCGAGTGTTGTTTCGTAAACCTTATAGTTTTTGAATTCCATAAGCTTTGACATTGCCATAATAATAATCCTCCGTGTTTAATATTTTTTATATTTACCGCGGAGCAGAATAGTGAATAGTGAACATCGGTCTCGATGTTGTCCGAGATAAACATTCATTATTCATATTCCGCCCTGTTCGCGGTTTCATTGACACAATTAAAGCGGCTTTCGTTGAAAATGCCATGCAGTGACGCATGGCATTTTCAATAATTAAAGCTTACTTTCTGAGTCCGAGCTTTTCGACAACCGCACGGTAGCGCTCTACATCCTTCTTCTGAAGGTAGTTGAGCAGATTGCGGCGCTTACCTACCATTTTGAGCAGGCCGCGGCGCGAATGGTGGTCGTTGTTGTTCTTCTTCAGATGCTCGGTAAGATCGGCGATTCTCTTGGAGAGAACGGCAATCTGCACCTCGGGAGAACCTGTGTCGCCCTCGTGAATGGCGTAGTTCTGAATGATTTCGGTCTTTACTTCTTTGTTAAGCATTCTTTTCACCTCATTTTTCTTAATTCGTCAGACCGGGATGCGGTTCGGTGGAAGCCTTACATCTGAGTCTGCGATACGGGATGTTGCCCGTTTTATGCTTATATATGCCCTCGCATACATCGGTTATTATACCATAAGCCGCCCGAATTGCAAACTCTTTTTTTAATGTTTACAATTTATTAACATATATTGCGGTCGAGATCTCAGATTTCGATTGTTCCCGAAGCGGTCAGGAACTCGATGTCGATGTCCGAATATGTTCCTCCGAAATACCATGCCGCGTCTATATCGATATCCTTCGCGGCGGCCGAATTTTTCGAAAGCGTCATTGTGCGGCTGTACACCTGAGTCAGATGTATGTCGTCGTCATCGTAGTAGATTGCGGGGCTTGTGAAAGACGCCTCGACTCCTCCGACCGACAGCATGCCGCCCGGTCTCGCTCCGACACGCAGGCTGTGGCTCTT
>CAZHPU010000068.1:5888-7687 GCA_964534435.1 uncultured Lachnospiraceae bacterium
TACGCGCACGGTAAGCTGTACGCTTGTCGCGCCCTTTCCCGCATATTTCGCTTCCCATTCGACAAGCAGTCTGAAATTTCTCACATCCGACTCGCCGAGGAAGGATCCTTTTTTCGTTATCGTGCCGTCCTCGTTTTCAACGGTCGATGTCTGATAAACCTCTCCCGGATATCTCTTGTCGCTTGTTTTGCGGCTTGTTTCGGGAGCCGTCTTTGTCGTTGTCGCGCTGCTCTTCTCGGTGGTCTCCGAGCCGCCGTCCGTCTTATGCGAATCGGTAATATTCGCCGATGTTACCGGGCTTTTTGCGGTTGTGACCTCTGTCGATGTCGTCGGCGCACCCTGTGTGGCGGGGGATTTATCGCTCTCTTTTTTCGCGGACGCCGTTGTCTTTGCGGAATATGAAGCGGTTGTGTTTTCAACCGGATTCGTTCTCTCGCTGACAAGCGAAACGATGATAATCGAGAGCATAACGACGGCAACTATCAGCAGAAGAATCAGCGTACCCACCATAAAGACGAGTGCTTTTCGGCTGCCGCTCTGTTTCATATTATACCTCCTGATTTTCCCGCGGTCGTTTTCGGCCGCGCATCAACATAAACCGAACAATCCGAAATTCAGAATTCGTTTTTGATTGTTCTTGCGAAAAGCCGATCGAGCGAACTTTTCGGATCGGCGTTTTTATAGAGTATCGAGTAGACGACCTCGCATATCGGCATCTCGACATGATATTTTTCGCAGAGTCTGTGAACGGCGTCGGCGGTATAATATCCCTCCGCGAGCTGTTCGTATTTTTCGCCTTTGACAAACGCCTCGCCGAATGCGCGGTTGTGCGAATGTTTTGAAAATACGGTTGCCTCATAGTCGCCGAGATGGCAGAGTCCGTACGCCGAGCGCATATCGCCGCCCATCGCCTCGATAAGTCTTGCGACCTCGCTTGTGGCACGGCTCATCAGCGCGCCTTTGAGAGATGATACGCCGAGCCCGTCGAGCATACCCGCCGCGATTCCGATAACGTTTTTGGTCGCCGCGCCGACTTCGTTGCCGATAAGGTCGGCACCGTAGTAAAATCTTATCAGCGAGCCCGAAAACTCATCGACGAGCTTCTTCTTGACATCGGGGCAGGCCGAATCGATTACCATGCAGTTCGGAACGCCTTTCGCGAATTCCTGAGGATGTCCCGGACCTATCCAGACCGCCGATTTGTTCGTGTCGCCGATAAACTCGGCGGCAACCTCGGTCAGCCTTTTTCCGGTTTCGATTTCGATTCCCTTCATGCAGAGCACGAAAATCTTGTTTTCGGGAGCGAAATTCATAATTTCGGCAAAAAGCGAACGCAGTGCCTGCGACGGAACCGATATGATGATTACATCGCTGTCCATGCCGTCTTCGAGTCTGTCAAGGAGCTTTATGCTTTCGGGATATGTTATTATCCCGTTCGTTCTCGTGTTTCTCAGCTGTGTCATCGCGGGAGAGCCCGGTTTATCGTAAACCTTGACCTCGTGGCCGAGGCTGTTCACATACCATGCGATAAACGATCCCCAGCGTCCGCATCCTATCACGGTTATTTTCATATTATAATGCCTTTCGGATTTTAATCGGCGGTCTTTTCGGTCATCTCGCGTGCGAGCTCCGCCGCCTTTTTCGATGCGGCAAGTCTTACCGCAAGTCTTGAGCCTTCAAAATGATATTCGCCGAAACTTTCGGTCTTTCCGAAAGATACGGCTATGCAGACGGTTCCCGCGGGTTTGCCGTCGTCGCCGATGTCGGGTCCCGCCCATCCCGTAATACCGACACCGATG
>CAZHPU010000069.1:0-7667 GCA_964534435.1 uncultured Lachnospiraceae bacterium
TTCGGCAGCCGAAATGTCAAGAGTTTACGCTATTTCGGGATTACCCCGTTTCGGCAGCCGAAATGTCAAGGGTTTACGCCATTTCGGGTTTATCGGGTTTCGGCAGCCGAAATGTCAAGAGTTTACGCTATTTCGGGATTACCCCGTTTCGGCTGCGTTCGGATTCGGTAAATATTAAAAAAAGATTTACACCACCGATACCGAACGGCAAACAAATCTATTGCATATTCAAGAAAAATATGTTAAAATAGCCGACAGATAGTCGAGGTGATATGTTAAATGGACAATCAGACAATGGAAAACGATTATTATTCGGACGGCGAAAACAAAAGCAAAAGCAAATTCGGCAAAATACTGCGCCTTGCGGCACTGTCGCTCGCCGCTCTTGTTTACGGGCTTATTTTCTTCCGTATATTTATAAAGTCGGATCCCGAATCGGCAAAAATATTTGTATGGACCGACACCGCCGTACAGGCATATAAAGACAGCTCCGACACATTCGAGGCATATACTCAAAAGCCCTCAACCTATCAACGGCAGACGGGTACCGACGAAAACGGCATACCCGAATATACAACCGTTTCATACAACGATATTACATCGGACGGCAGTTTTCATGTAAGCAATATGATATATGTAAGCTCGACAAAAGAGCTGACGGTTACGGTAAGATACAACCGCACCGCCGTGGATGCGCTCAAATCGGCATACAACCTTGACTCGCTTCCGAGCGGAGAACTTTTCTTCTTCGTTCTTGAAGGTGTCGGCGCCGACGGCAGCGAATACGCATACGAATATCAGTACACCACGTCGGAAAGATTCACATACGAATACCGCAGACTGGTATTTTCAAATGTCGTGCTTCCCGATGACGGCGTGGTCTATCTGAACGTATATTATGTGGATGATGTCACTCTGTCATCGCCGCTTGTTCTTTATCCGGACAGCGAAAACAATTCGGTAACCGTTACGCTTCCGATTTACGATTCGTATATCGGGCTGAAAAAATACGATTTTGAAAAATATCTTCCCGCCGAAAAAACCGACGGGTTGAAAAACCGTCCGTATACTTCGCTGAAATAATCGAAATCGGCGAAACATTTGCGGGAAAGGAAGGATTATAATCATGCAAACCGAAAAGTCGGAAATCAAATCGGATAAAGAAAATGTCAGAGAAATTGCCATTGCGTACAGATGTCCGTCATGCGGAGCGAGTGTTTTAAGCCCTGCGGGTATCTTTACTCTGTCGGGAGATATGCTCAAACTGAAATGCGAGTGCGGCGATTCCGAGCTGACGGCCGCCTATACTCCCGCGCGCAAGCTGAGAATTTCGGTACCCTGCATTGTATGCAACAAGGCACACAGCTATATGCTCGATCCGACCGCCCTGCTGCGTGCCGACAAAGAAGCACTGAAAATTCCGTGCGGATACACCGGAGTCGATCTGTGTTTTATCGGCACGGTCGAAAAAATCGGTCAGGCAATCGAGGAGGCGAACGGCGAACTCGTAAAGATAATGCAGGATGCGGGACTGCAGGATATAGCCGATCTCCATCGGGACGACGACGAAAAAAGAGAAATCGATCCCGAGGTTGACGACGTCGTCAGATTTATGCTTGCCGATCTGCGCGAAGAAGGCAAAATCCACTGCCGCTGCAAGAGTCAAAACCGCGCATCATACAAATATTCGATACTCGACGGTTTTGTCCGCATCTACTGCGAAGGATGCGGAGCTATTGCCGATTTTCCACTTACGGGTGCGGGAAGCGCCGCCGAATTTCTCTCAACCGATGAAATAAATCTCGAATAAACATTATGCGGTGACATTTGTGCAAATAAGCGAAAAAGACGCGTTCAATCTATGCAAAACGACAAATTAAAAAAAACAAGAAATAACTGTTGATTTTCCGTAAAAAAAGTATTATTATAAATATGTATATGTAAAATACATCTGCCTCCGAATATCGGAGATTATGACATTGAAACCGATGCATTTTTGAATAAGGAAGGTAACTATTATGCCAGAATTCAGAAGAATAGGCGTACTTACATCAGGCGGTGACGCGCCCGGAATGAACGCGACGGTAAGAGCGGTTACAAGATATGCCGCGACAAACGGAATAGAGGTTGTCGGCATCTACGAAGGCTACAAAGGTCTTATAGACGGCAACATGAAGGTCTTTTCATCTCATGATGTCGCAAACATAATTCATCAGGGCGGTACTATTCTCTACTCGGCGCGCTGCGATGAGTTCAGAACCGAAGAAGGAATGAAAAAAGCGATAGACAACTGCGAAAAATACCAGATAGACGGTATTGTCGCAATCGGCGGCGACGGAACATTCAGAGGTGCCACCGATATTTCGCTCCGCGGAATACCCGCAATCGGTCTGCCCGGAACAATTGACAACGATATTACGGCAACCGAAACAACAATCGGCTACGATACCGCGATGAACACATCGGTTCAGATGATAGACCATCTGCGCGACACCTGCGAATCGCACGCGCGCTGTGATGTTATCGAGGTAATGGGACGCAATGCGGGATATATCGCCCTCAATGTCGGTCTTGCCGTCGGCGCAACCGCAACCTGCCTTGTCGAAATACCGTTCAGTGAAGACGAAATCATCGAAAAAATGAAAAAATCACGTGCCGAAGGCAAGCGCAACTTCCTTGTTGTCGTATCCGAAGGACTTGTCGGATACGCGGAAGGTCTTACCAAGCGCATCGAGGAAAAAACAGGCATCGAATCGAGATTCGCGCGTCTTGCACATGTTGTGAGAGGCGGAAGCCCGACACTTGCCGACCGCAAACTCGGCTCGATAATGGGTGCGGAAGCCGTAAAACTGCTTCTTGACGGAAAATCGAATCTTGTTGTCTGCCAGCGTGAAGGCAAGATATGCACAACCGAAATAAGCTATGCGCTGAAACTCGACAAACTGTTCAAGAGCAAGTACGCAGGCTACAAAAAAGAGGACGAGGAAAAGCTTCTCGCAGGATATACACAGCAGCAGCGCGACGAAATGAACGAATTCTGCCGCAAGAAACTTCAGGCAATGAAAGATATTTACAATCTTTCAAACGCGATTTCGAAATAATCGGACAAATCCGAAATCAGATTAAATTTCAAAAATCCCGAAGATAGCGTCTTCGGGATTTTCTTTACACGCTCCGATTATTGACAAAAGGGGCAAATTATGTTAGAATGCGGATGATGAGAGAAAATCGGAGGTGCGTAGATGTTTTCAAAATTATACGGCGCGGCGCTTTCCGGAGTTGACGGCTATACCATCACCGTCGAATGCGAGGTAACCGACAAGATTCCCGAGTTCGAAATCGTCGGTCTGCCCGACAATGCGGTCAAAGAGGCAAAAGAGCGGGTACGTGCGGCCGCAGAAAACAGCGGAATTGCCTTCCCCGATGCGGCAATCATCGTAAATCTCGCGCCCGCCGATCTGAAAAAATCGGGATCGGCACTTGATCTTCCCATTCTTACCGCGATACTTGCGGGTGCGGGCATGTTCAGCAATAACGTTGATTTGTCGAAAACCTGTCTTATAGGCGAGCTGTCGCTTTCGGGCGACATCAGGGGTGTTCACGGGGTTTTATGTATGTGCATTGCCGCCGCAGCCGCAGGAATAAGCGAAATATATGTCCCAAAAGCAAATGCGCTTGAAGCGAGTGTGGTCGAGGGCGTTCGTGTATACCCCGTTTCAAACGTCAAATCGCTTGTCGACTGCATAAACGGCAAGCTGACGATAGATCCGGTCAAATATGACAAATCGAAATTCAAACCGATGACCGATGATCCGCGTCTTCCCGATTTTGTCGATGTAAAAGGCCAGGAGCAGGTCAGACGCGCTCTCGAAATCGCCTGTGCGGGCGGACACAATGTATTGATGATCGGCCCTCCGGGAACGGGAAAAAGCATGCTTGCAAAACGCATCCCGTCGATCCTGCCCGCAATGACATACGAGGAAGCGGTTGAAACGACCAAAATTCATTCGATTGCCGGTATCCTCGACGAAGACGATGCACTCGTAACGCGCAGACCGTTCAGAGCTCCCCATCACACAATGTCGGCGGCATCTCTCGCCGGCGGCGGCGCTATTCCGAAGCCGGGTGAAATTTCGCTTGCGGACAACGGCGTACTTTTTCTCGACGAGCTTCCCGAATTTAACAAGCAGGTTACCGAAACACTGCGTCAGCCGCTTGAAGACGGTGAAATCACAATAACACGTGCCGCAGGAAGATGCCGTTTCCCCTGCCATATCATGCTTGTGTGCGCAATGAATCCGTGCAAATGCGGTAATTTCGGACATCCGACACGAAAATGCACATGCAAACCCGCCGACATAAAAAAATACATGTCGAAAATAAGCGGGCCGCTTCTTGACCGAATCGACATTCAGATAGAAGTCCCTCCGCTTACCTATGAGCAGATGTCGCGCAGCGATTCTCCCGAACCGTCGGCGGCGATACGCGAACGTGTAAACAAAGCACGCACATTTTCGGCCGAACGTTTCGCGGCTGACGGGCTGTCGGTACACTGCAACAGCGACATGACACCCGCCATGATCAGAAAATACTGCCGCATGGATGATGAGGCAAAAGAACTTCTCGGAGAGGCGTTTGATACGCTCGGTCTTTCGGCTCGCGGTCATGACCGAATTCTCCGTGTTGCGAGAACGATCGCCGATATGGCAGAATGCGAAATAATATCCGCAGAGCATATTGCGGAAGCGATACAGCTCCGCTCGCTCGACAGAAAATATTGGGAATAATACACACGCAAATTCTATCCCCTCGCGGCAAACCGCGAGGGGAATGTGCATTTTAGGGAGAACCGCCCGCTACATCCGTGTTAACCGATAACAATGTCAGTCGGCATACCTCCGCCGATTATACACAGCGATTTGCCCTCCTTCAAAATCATTATTTTACCTTTCATTTCCGCTTTGCCATATTATATTCACAATGTCAATATATTGAGGACAAATATTTTTCGAAAAGCGATTTCCGCACCGATTTTCGCTTTCACTATATAAGACGGATTATTTCCCGAAATGTGACGAAAACTTTGAAAAAATATAAAAAAAGCGACTGAAAAACACCTTTTTTTCGGAGTGCGGGGTTGACAAAAGACAATATTTACGATAATATGCGAATAGGGAGAGAAAATTTGGGCAATATGACCATAGCCACTGCTTTATATCTACATAACGGGTAATGCCGTATTATATTTGAAAGGACTTGCAGATATGGAAATAATTCTCGGCTTACTGATTGGTGACGTTGAAACATCCGAAAACAAAAAAAGACGGATGCGGGGGCAATGTATTCGCTGTTCAATCCGTTCGGAATGATATGTTATGCGGGAAAGTCGAACAGCCTGGTAATTGACCCCGAGGGGAAGATACTTAAATGTACGGTTGAGCTGTATAACAGTTCAAATGTCGTCGGAAATATTAACGACGGCTTTTTTAATATAGAAACCGACACAATGAACCGATGGACTGAAATCGATTTGAACGTATTGGAGAAAAGAAAATGCAGCAAATGCACTTTCCTGCCTCTGTGTATGAGCAGATGCTGCGGATATGCGAATATGTCCGGAACAAAGCGATGCCCTATACAGGTATCGCTTATTGATGATTATCTTGAACAATATTATGAATACTTAAAAAGCAAAACATAAAAACATACGACGGTTAACCTACCCGCAAAACAACAGATAAAACCGAATGTTATACGGTATGTGAGGGACAACAATGTTTTATGATAATATATTAAGTTTATATAAAAATAAAATGTCCTTAAAAAAGATGTTTGAAAACAACTTCTTTATCATAAAAATGATGTGGAAAGTGGACAAAAAGTTTTTTCTGCTCTTTGTTTTCAGGACATTATTTTCTTCTCTTGAAGCGATTATTCAATCGTTCATACTTAAAAACATCATTGCCGTTATTGAAAATCACGGGACATTTCGCGAAATAATATACAATGCCGCACTAATGGCAATGATATTCGGTATTGAACGGTTATTTGCGTATATTTCCACGCGAACAAAAGATATTGCGTCGGTAAAGTTTTCGGTTTACATGAATTGCTTTATTTATGACAAAATATCATGCTGCGAGCTGGAAGACTTCGAAAATCCTCAGTGGAATAACGATCTGAACAATGCTTTATCGGTAAATCAGGACGCGCTGTCCACGGTATCCGTACTGATTCAGTTTATCTCTTCTGTTATTTCGACAATAACGACGGCAATAATTCTGTTTGCATATAAATGGTATTTGTGCGTGTTCGTTATACTTGCCGCGCTGCTGTCCTCGCTGATGTCGGCCGTAAACAAGAAAAATCAGTATAATTATATAATCGACAGCTCCAAAGACAGACGTGAGTCAAGCTATTATCCGAGTATTCTGTTTAACGGAGAATATGCAAAAGAGAGAAAAATTTTCGGATATTCGGGATGGCTGATAGACAAATACAAGCACGCGAATTCGGTTATTATAAAGAAGCTGAAAGCGCTTTGTATAAAATTTGCGGGAAACCTCCTTCTTACAAACGCCGTTTCGAATTTGCTTTCGGTAGCTATTATCATTATTGTGGGATGCGAAGCGGTAAAAGGTGATATTTCGATTGCTTCTTTCTCATTATATACGTCTCTGTTTGCGTCTTTTTCGGATGGAATCAGAAATTTTCTGAACACATATGTCGATTTGCAGGAAAAGTCATTGTATCTGAATTATCTGACCGATTTCCTGTCGAAAATCGAGAACAAGCGTACATTTGCGGGCAGTGAGCCGGTTACCCGAAGCGGAAATGATACAATAGAGTTCAGAAATGTATGTTTCAAGTATCCTTCGGAAGAAAAATATACGCTTAAAAATATCAATTTCTCATTTGGAAGCAATGAAAAAATCTGCCTTGTCGGTGTCAACGGTGCCGGAAAGACAACACTCATAAAATTGCTGGTAGGTCTGTATGTTCCGACAGAAGGCGAAATACTGTACAACGGAGTCAACATACAGAATCTGAATATCACAGAATATCGGAATCTGTTTTCAACATGTTTCCAGGATTTCCGCAAATACTCGTTTACGGTTTCGGAAAACCTTATTTTCAATTACGGATCCGAACAGTCGGACAAAGAAGTGACCGAAGCCTTAAAAAAAGTAGGACTTTTTGATAAGATAAACGGCTTCCCGAATACGATTCATACTCCTCTTACCCGCTATTACGAAGAAAACGGCAAAGAGCTGTCGGGCGGAGAGTGGCAAAAACTGTCTTTGGCGCGGGCTCTTCTTTATAACAGAGCATTTCTCATTCCGGATGAACCGACGAGCAATCTCGATGCCATTGCCGAGAATGATTTCTTCGGCAATCTGGAAAAGAATGTTACCGAAAGCGGCATCATGTTTGTTTCTCACAGATTGTCATCCGCGAAAATCAGCGACAAGATAATCGTTATTGACGGCGGAGAAATTAAAGAGAGCGGCAGCCATGACGAACTTATGCGAAAAGACGGATTTTACAGCAAACTGTTTAAGATGCAGTCGGAAAGATACGAATGATGCGCTACAAGCTGTTCGATATTATTAAGGAGATATTGGCATGATCGGACATTGGGAAGGGAAAATAACAGCGCCGACGAA
>CAZHPU010000070.1:0-7661 GCA_964534435.1 uncultured Lachnospiraceae bacterium
CGATTGCCGAAAGAACAACGGCGGGAACGCCCTCCTGCTCGAGAAAATCGCAGAGGCAGAGCGAGTTTATGATTGTCGCGAACATTCCCATATGGTCGGCGCGTATACGGTCCATTTTCTTTTCGGCCTGTCTGCCTCTCCATATGTTTCCCGCTCCGCAGACAATCGAAATCTGAAATCCCTCATCTCTGCATTCTTTGATTATTTTGCAGATTTCTCTGACTTTTTCGAAGTTGAATGTGCCGTCGGAGCCTTTTGAAAGAGCCTCGCCGGATATTTTCAGCAGCACGCGTTTGCCGCTTTTTTCATTATTGCAGTCGCACATTTTATTTTCTCGCCTTTCAAATATCTTTTGCAGAATGTATCGGTGTATTTTCGCTTTCGGGTTATGCTTCTATTTTGTATTTTTCGGCATAAACATCGAAAATCTCGTCAAAACGCGAGTTGCCGTATTTTACGCCGGTAAGATAGCGATGAGTATCGAACGATCCGTCGGCAATTTCAATCATCGCCGCGGCTATATTCGAGCAGTGGTCGGAGATACGTTCGTAGTTTGTGAGCAGATCGGAGAGGATAAATCCGAGCTCGATTGTGCAGTTGCCCGCCTGAAGTCTTTCTATATGTCTGTTTTTGATATTGAGTATCAAGGCATCGACAACCTGTTCGAGCGGCTCGACTCTGAACGCCTGTTCAACATCGCCGTGAGCATAAGAATCGATTGTCAGGTCGATGATTTCACCGACCGCATTCTGAAGCACGGCAAGATCCGATTTTGCCTGATCCGAAAAGCCGATTTTCTTCTCGTTCAGCTCATCCGATGTTTTGAGAAGGTTGACGGCGTGGTCGCCGAGTCTTTCGAGATCGCCTATCACGTGAAGCATGGTCGACACTTTTTTCGAGTCGGCATCCGACAGTGCCTGAGACGACACTTTTACGAGAATCGTGCCGAGCTTATCCTCGAAAACGTCCATTTTTTCTTCGCCCGCAAGTATCTTATCGTGCAGACCGCTGTCGTATTTATTTACGAGCTTTGTCGCATCATGTATCATATCGCGCGCGATTTCGGCCATTTCGTTTGTGCGGTTGCCGCATTCCGAGATGGCGACCGAAGGAGTCGCAAGCAGTCGGCTGTCGATGAAAACCTCTTCCTTGACTTTTCCGTCGCTCTTTTCGGGAAGAATGAGATATGCGAGTTTTTCGAGCTGTTTGATAAAGGGCAGCAGAATCGCGGTGGTGAACAGGTTGAATATCGAGTGAACGGCGGCTATTCCGAGCGCGTCAATCGGATTATCGGTAAACGGAATGTTGAATATCGCATCTATGCCGAAATAAAGGATAAGGCAGATTACCGTGCCTATGATATTGAAACTCATATGCACGATGGCGACGCGCTTGGCGTTTCTGTTAACTCCGATACTCGATATAAGCGCGGTAACGCAGGTGCCGATATTCTGTCCCATGATAATCGGAATCGCCATACCGTACGAGATGTTTCCTGTCATTGCGAGCGCCTGAAGAATACCGACAGATGCCGCCGAGCTCTGAATTATACCGGTAAATACCGCACCGACAAGCACGCCGACGATCGGGTTCTTGAATGCAACAAGCATTGACGCGAATTCGGGCATATCGGCAAGCGGGCTTACCGAATCGCTCATCAGCTTCATACCGTACATCAGCACGGCAAATCCGACGAATATGCTTCCGATGTCCTTTTTGCGCTGAGTTTTCGACATCATTATCATAACGGCGCCGATAAATGCGAAAACAAGCGAGAAGTTTTCGGGTTTCATAAACGAGATGAAAACATTCTCCGACTCTATTCCGACCATCGAGAGCAGCCATGCGGTAAGTGTCGTACCGATGTTCGAGCCCATAATGACCGAGATGGTCTGCCCGAGCTGCATAATTCCCGAGTTAACAAGTCCGACAAGCATTACGGTCATGGCGGACGACGACTGAATCGCAATCGTAATACCGGCACCGAGCATAAGCCCCATAAACCGGTTTGCGGTCATCTTTTTCAGCGCACCTTCGAGCTTACCGCCGGCAAGTCTTTCGAGTCCCGACGACATGACGTGCATGCCATAGAGGAAAAAGGCAAGACCGCCGAACAACATAATAAATGAAAACAGATCCATAACGCAGACCTTTCGTGTCAAGTTTTAACGGACAAATGCCCGTACGGATTCATTCTATCATATTTTACATCTTTTGTGAATAGTTTTTTTGCAATTTTCTTTATAATTTTCTTTATATTTTTTTGACGCGGTGTCGATTTACAGCCCGCAAATTCGGCAAATTACCGTTTTATAAGCCGCAGCGGCAAAAAGATAACCCGAAAAGCAATGCTTTTCGGGTTATCTTTTTTATTCGGGCGATTATGTTATCAGCCCTGAACCATCTTCGCGATTTCCTCTGCGAAGTTCTCTTCTCTCTTCTGAAGACCTTCGCCCTTTTCGAAAATAACGAAAGATACAATCTTAATATCCTTGCCGAGTTCCTTGGAAGTCTGAGCGGTGTACTGTCCGACTGTGAGTTTGTCGTCCTTTACATAAGGCTGTTCAACAAGACAAACTCTCTCATAGAACTTGCCGAGTCTGCCGCCGACCATCTTTTCGAGAATGGCGTCGGGTTTGCTTGCGTTCTTGGGATCGTTCTTCGCCTGCTGAATGAGAATCGACTTTTCCTCGTCGATTTCGGACTGCGGAACTTCGTCCTTGTTTACATATTTAGGCGGGTTGCCTGCGGCAATCTGAAGCGCGATATTCTTCGAATATTCTGCGAATTCGGGAGTGCCTTTCAGGCTGTCGTCAACATCGAATTTTACGATAACGCCTGCGGTTCCGTTTCCGTGAATATATGTCGAAACGATTCCTTCGACAATCTCAAAACGGCGAATCGAAATCTTTTCGCCGATAACGGCAATCTGATTTACGAGTTCGGCGGATACCGTATCGGCAGCGCCCGAGAATGTTGTGTTAAGGAATGCTTCCATATTTGCGGGCTTCGACTCAACGAGAGTTGCGAGAAGTCCCTTTACGAATTTGCGGAAAGACTCGTTTTTCGCAACGAAGTCTGTTTCGGTATTAACCTCGATAATCGCCGTAACGCCGTCTTTCGAGAGAATATCGACAAGACCTTCTGCGGCAATTCTGCCTTCCTTCTTTGCGGCGGTTGCGAGACCCTTTTCACGGAGAATCTTTACCGCTTTATCCATATCACCGTCGGCTTCGACAAGTGCTTTTTTGCAGTCCATCATACCGAGTCCGGTTTTTCTGCGGAGCTCGGCTACCTGTGATGCGGAAATTGTAGCCATTTATATTTTCCTCCTGTTATTTATGATGTATGTCCTCAAAATGCCCGTACTGCCGTCATCGGCAGCCGTCGTTTTCGATTATTCGGCTGCGGGCGCCTCTGCCTCTGCGGGAGCTTCTGCTTCTTCTGCCTTTTCGCCTGCGTCTTCGGCAACGGCGTCAACGCCCTGTCTGCCTTCGATGATAGCGTCTGCAAGTGAAGATGCGATCAGCTTGATTGCGCGGATGGCGTCGTCGTTACCGGGGATGATGTAGTCTGCATCATCGGGATCGCAGTTTGTATCGACAATCGCGATTACCGGAATTCCGAGCTTCTTTGCTTCGAGAACGGCATTTGTTTCCTTGTGCGGGTCAACGATGAAAATAGCATCGGGGAGCTTTTCCATGGTCTTGATACCGCCGTAGTTTCTCTCGAGAATGCCCATCTCTTTAACGAGAGCGGCAACTTCCTTCTTGGGAAGAAGATCGAATGTGCCGTCTTCCTTCATTTGTTCGAGTTTGACAAGACGTGCAATCGACTTTTTGATTGTCTTGAAGTTGGTGAGCATACCGCCCGGCCATCTTTCGTTTACATAATACATACCGCAGCGCTGAGCCTCTTCCTTGATGGCATCGGCAGCCTGCTTTTTGGTTCCGACGAAAAGAAGAACGCCGTTCTGTTCGGAAAGCTCACGGGTAAAGTTGTAAGCCTCCTCAAACTTCTTTACGGTCTTCTGAAGGTCGATGATGTAGATACCGTTTCTTTCGGTGAAGATGTAGGGAGCCATTTTAGGGTTCCATCTTCTGGTGTGATGTCCGAAATGGACGCCTGCTTCGAGCAGCTGTTTGATTGATACAACCGACATTTTAATATCCTCCTTCGGTTTCTTCCACCGTATCCGCGCCTTACGGAGAGAAAACTCCGAACCGAAGCTTACAGCCGCCCGGGATCACGCAAAACCGCAAAAACCGCCGAATCGCGCACATCGTATGCGGACGGCATACGAACACGTGTGAATTTGTCCCCTCAAAATAAAATTTTCGCACGCGGGTAACATTTCATGCCGAAATATTATAGCGCAAGTGCCTGCACTCGGCAAGCACTTGCGCTATATGTTTACAAAATATTTACATTTTGTAAGAGCAGACCGAATTATTCGGCGTCGGTCTTCTCTTCTTCTGCTGCTTCTTCAACAGCGGGCTCTTCCTCTGCCTCTGCTTCGGGCTCTTCGCCGTTTTCATCGGTTTCGGGCTCTGCTACGAGATCGCATCCGTCGCAGCTCTCTTTTTCGCAGCACTCGCAGGGATCTGCTGTCTCTTCCTCATTCTTTTTGCCGAGCTTCTTGGCAAGAACCGCCTTAACCTTGTCACTCTTAAGAATAATGTAAGTAACCGCAGCTGCGATTGCGGCGAGAAGTGCCGTAATAATCAAAAACTTTTTCATAGTTAACACATCCTTTTCGTTTTTTTCTATTATAAACCCCATTTGTGGAAATTTCAATAGTTTTTATAAAATTTAACAATTAAATTCGACTTTTTTTATTTTTTATTTTCGCTTCCTTAATAGTTCGGTTTTATCGTCGGACATCGAACGTTTAACGCCGTTTAACGGCAAATTTTTGCCGAAAAAAAGCCGTTTTTATAAAAAATTGCCGAAAATAGTCAAAAACTATTGACTGAAACGCTTTATTATGCTATACTGACGGCAACGGGCCGCAAGGCTCAAAAGATGAAGGGAGAACTATCATGGGAAAATTCGTTGTAAAAGAAACAAAAACCGGAGTTAAATTCGATCTTAAAGCTACCAACGGACAGGTAATCGCTACTTCTGAAGTATACAATTCCGAGGCTTCATGTCTCAACGGCGTTGAAAGCGTCCGCAAGAACGCGCCCATCGCAAATCTCGAGGACCAGACCGTTGAAGGTTTCGAGACCGCAAAGAATCCTAAATTCGAGATTTATACAGACAAGTCGGGAGAATTCCGCTTCCGTCTTAAAGCAAGAAACGGTGAAGTTATCGCCGTATCCGAAGGCTATGTTCAGAAGCCGTCATGCCTTAACGGTGTAGAGAGCGTCCGCAAGAATGCGCCCGAAGCTCCCGTTGAAAAGGTCGAAAAAGAAGACTGATTTTCAATCGTCTGATCAAAAAAAGCACCGTTCCGAGAGGAACGGTGCTTTTTTGTCGAAAAGAGCGGCGTTTTGCCGTATATTCGGTATTTTTACATTTTTTCGAGCATTTCGGCAAGCAGAGCATAGGTGCGCTCGCAGCTTGACAGGGAGAGCGCCTCATCGGGCGTATGAATCGCCCTCATATCCGGGCCTATCGATATGGCATCGCAGGGCTCGCCGATTTTCGAGATAATCACGCCGCATTCAAGCCCCGCGTGTATTCCCGCGACAACCGCCTTTTTACCAGGGTTCTGTCTTTCGAATGTTTCGACATAGTCGGCAACGAGCTTTGAATCGGCGGCGGGTTCCCATCCGAAATAGCGGTCGCAGACCTTTGCCTCGGCGCCGATAAGTTTGGCTATCCTCGAAAATTTCAGCAGAAGCGCGTCATGTTCGCTTTCGCAGGACGAACGCGACATCGCGTCCGCGCGAACGCAGTTTTCATCGGTGGTGACGATTCCCATATTGGAAGATGTGCGCACAAAATCCTTGATTGACGGTGACATCGCGACAACTCCGTTGTCGGGGAGGAGAATCATATTGATAACCGCCGAAGTGGAGCGGTAGGTCATCGCCTTTTCGCATACTCTGCCCTTGCCTATATGCAGACGCATATTCGCGTCGGCGGGGCAAAGCTCGCCGAAAATCTTCTTTTCCGATTCGAGCAGACGCTCGGTCGCTTTCTTTTCGTCAAGCACGCATATTTCGGCATCGGCCTCGCGCGCGATTGCGTTTCTCTTGCTTCCGCCGCTTATCGAAACGAGTCTGAACGGCTCATCGGCATAAAGCTCGGCAAGCAGGCGAGCCATAACTCTGTTGGCATTTGCCCTGCACATTGCGATATCCGAGCCCGAATGTCCGCCGGCAAGTCCTCTGATTGACAGCCGTATGCTTCTGCCCTCGTATGCCGTGCGCTCTACCGGGAGCTCAAAGAGCGTATCCGCGCCGCCCGCGCAGGAAATCGTTACTATTCCCTCTTCTTCCGAGTCGAGATTTATGATTTTTCTCGCCGATATTTTCGAAAAATCGAAGGCGTTCGCGCCTACCATGCTTGTTTCCTCGCCTGTCGTAAAGAGACATTCGAGTGCGGGGTGACGGAGATTCTCATCGTCAAGCACGGCAAGCATCATGGCAACCGCGGCACCGTCGTCTCCGCCGAGAGTTGTTCCTCTCGCTCTCAGCCATCCGTCCTCGATATAGAGATCGAGCGGATCACGCATGAAATCGTGTATGGTATCGCTTGTTTTTTCGCAGACCATATCCATATGTCCCTGAAGCATAACGGGAGCGCCGTTCTCCGCGCCTTCGGATGCTTTTTTCTTTATAAGGACATTGTTTGCCTCATCGCGGTAACATTCGAGCTTATGTTTTTCGGCGAAAGCACAGACATAGTCGGCGATGCCGCCCTCATTGCCCGATCCGTGCGGAATTTTGCATATTTCCTCAAAATATTTGAACATTGATGCCGGTTTGCGGTCTTTAACAATATATTCCATTGATTTTCTCCTTTTATTTTCGCTGCTTCAACAAATCAGAGCGATGCTATTCCGCATCCGAGCGCGCAGGCCGCGACAGCCGACGCGAAAAGAACGGTTTTGACAATCGGCGACATTTTTTTCATCATTCCGCTGACGGCGAGTGCGCCGATAACCGATGTAAGCGCGGCACCGAGCGAGACGAGCGACAGTCCGCAAATCTGCTGTACGCCCATATTCTCCCCGAAGACGCTGCTGCTTTCGACGGCGATTTCGCTGACCGAAATCGCGAGTCCCGCCGAGATAATTTGAAGTGAAATCGGCAGGACGAGCGAATCGCTCATTCTTCTTATAACGAGAATCGCAAACTCGACAGCGACATACGGCAGGATAATATACATATCGAGTCTGAATATGCCTGCGGCAAGTGCGACAATGAGAATCCGCAGAAAGACATTTTTTATTCCGCGGAGGCGCGTATAAATGTATCCCTCGAACAGAAAAGCGCAGGCGACGGCGGCGGTAATCACTGTCGGCAGAACAAGCCACCACTTATCGGGGGTGGCATAATCGGTGAGTCTGAACGCCGAAGCGGCAAAATTCGGGACGATGAGATGTCCGAACAGAAAAATCGGAACGGCGGTAAGAAAAGCCGCCGCGTAAATAAGAGCGGCTGCGCTGCCCGTTTTGAAAGAAGGCTTTTCGAATACGAAAACAGCCG
>CAZHPU010000071.1:0-7619 GCA_964534435.1 uncultured Lachnospiraceae bacterium
ACATATGTGCGGTCTTTGGTTATATCGATATAAAGCTTTGAAAGATCGGTTGTGCAGAAATTATTCAGCAGCTGGCATATTACATGGAACTCGTAATCATCGTAGCCTTTAAGTGCGGTCTTTACGAACGAGTTGACTCTCGAGACAATCCATCTGTCGATATCGTACATTTCGTCGAGTTTCACCATATCGGTATCGGGATTGAAATCGCCGAGATTTGCGAGAAGGATACGGGCGGTATTTCTTATCTTACGGTAGGATTCGGAGAGCTGTTTGAATATAACATCCGAGCAGCGGACATCCATTCTGTAATCGGATGATGCAACCCACAGTCTGACAATATCGGCGCCGTATTTTTTGACCATATCATCGGGGAGCACCGTATTGCCTTTGGATTTATGCATTGCTTCGCCTTTGCCGTCAACTACCCAGCCGTGAGTAAGCACCTGCTTATAAGGCGCGCCCTGTCCCTTTGAGCCCACGGCGCAGAGCAGAGAGGACTGGAACCATCCTCTGTACTGGTCGGCACCTTCAAGATACAAATCGGCGGGCCATTTATGTCCCTCTTTATTTTCGAGTACCGCAAAATGAGAGGAGCCCGAATCAAACCATCCGTCGAGTGTATTGCTGTCCTTAACAAATGATTTTCCGCCGCACTTCGGGCATGTAAATCCTTCGGGGAGCAGTTCCTCGGGGGATTTTTCAAACCACACATTGCTTCCGTTTTCTCCGAAAAGTTTCGAGAGTTTATTTATCGTATCATCGTTACAAATCGGCTCTCCGCACGATTCACAGTAGAAAACGGGAATCGGAAGTCCCCAGTGACGCTGACGCGAAATACACCAGTCGGCTCTTCCGCGAATCATCTGAACCATTCTCTCGCCGCCCCATTCGGGAATCCAGTCGACATCATCGCACGCCTTTACGGCATCTTCCTTAAACGCGTCGACCGAGCAGAACCACTGAGGTGTCGCACGGTAGATTATCGGGTTTTTACATCTCCAGCAGTGCGGATACTGGTGAATCATTTTTGCGGATGCGAATAGTGCTCCGCTCTCGGTCATGTCGGCGAGAATCGCCTCATTTGACTTATCGTAACGCATTCCCGCATACTTTCCGGCATCTTCGGTCTGGAATCCTCTGTCGTCGACGGGTACGATTATATCTATATTATATTTGTGGCAGGTCACATAGTCATCTGCGCCGAATCCGCCTGCGGTATGAACACAGCCCGTACCGCTGTCCATTGTGACATAGTCGGCATTCACTATCGGAACGACGCGGTCAAGGAAGGGGTGATCGGCGGTTACGAATTCGAGTTCTTTACCCTTGAAGTTTGCGACAATCTCATAGTCGGAAATGCCGCCCGCGCTCATTGTCGCTTCGGCAAGTGCGTTTGCGACGATATAATATTCGCCGTTTGCCTTTACAACCGCATAATCTTCTTTCGGGTTTACCGCAATGGCAAGGTTTCCGGGGAGCGTCCATATGGTCGTTGTCCATATGATAAAATATGTCTTCGACAGGTCGCAGACATTTCCGAGAAGTCCCTTATCGTCATTTACGCGGAATTTTACATAAACCGATGTGCATTCGTCTTCGTTATACTCAATCTCGGCTTCGGCTAGAGCGGTTTCATCATAAGGACACCAATAAACGGGTTTCATGCCCCTGTATATATAGCCCTTCTTGAACATTTCGCCGAACACTTTAAGTTCTCTTGCCTCAAACCACGGAGCCATAGTCGTATACGGATGTTCCCAATCGCCGAGAACGCCGAGACGCTTAAACGATTCCATTTGAATATCGACATATTTCTGTGCGAAAGCGTGGCAGGCGCGTCTGAATTCGGGCACCGACATTTTTTTACGGTCAAGCTTATTCTGCTTGATAATCGCCGATTCAATCGGCATACCGTGGTTGTCCCATCCGGGAGTATACGGTACCTTATATCCTCTCATCATTTTCGAGCGGTTGATAAAATCCTTGAGGATTTTATTCATCGCCGTTCCCATATGAATGTTATTATTCGAAAAAGGAGGGCCGTCATGAAGTTCAAACATCGGCTTATCGGCATTTTTCTTATTGATAAGATTGTACAGGTCGATTTTTTTCCATGATTCGAGCATTTCGGGCTCACGCGCCGGAAGATTGGCTCTCATGGGAAATTCGGTCTGCGGCAGATTAAGTGACTGCGTATAGTCCTTTGACATATCTTGATTGCTCCTTTATTTTGCCATTTATATTTTATAAGTTATTGATTGTTTCCGAAAATAATTTCTTCCGCCCTGCTTACTTCGGCCGAAATTTCGGGAATTACGGGGTACTCCATTGTGTCTCCCTTATGCTCTCCCGCATCGCCGCCGTCTGATTTTTCGGCATCGGGTACATCGGTCTTTTCGGTATCGGCATTTTCGGGCGTTTCGGCGGCATCTGCCGTTTTTTCGGCGGTTTCCTCTTCGACATCCGAACTTACATCTGTGTTAATGCCGTCTTCGGCGGGACTGTCTGTCGTCATATTCGGGGCGAAATCTCTGTCGGCGATTCGTCTGTTCGATTTTATCACGATTTTTCCGACCGTTTCGCTTCTTATTTCATCGACATCCGGTCGGGACTCATCTTCTTCGTCGGGGGAAATCGATTCGAGATACTCTATATGCCGCTGATACTGTTCAAAAATATCCCTTTTGAATTCGGAGACTTTTGCTTTCATCTCGTCATACAGATTCATCTGCTCTTCAACCTGTTTTTTGAAGTCCGTAATAACCGCATCGCACTCTTCCCTTGCGGTTTTCAGTATGATCTCCGATCTGTCTTTTGCGGCGGTCATCATCTGAGCGCCCGTTTCGCGCGAACTTTCGAGCGTCTGTCTGATTGATTCTTCGTTTTCTTTATATGTCATAAGCTCGGCCTTTACGCCCGAGTATTTTTTTTCAAGTTCTTTATATGCACGATAAAGTTCTTTATATTTATCGAGCAGAAATTCTATGTGTTCATCGACCTCGGCGGTATTATAACCCTTCATGACCTTCTTGAACACTTTGCCTTCAAGCTCATAGGGCAAAAACATACCGATATATCATTCCTTTCACTAAATCGTAAAACACGCCTTATCCGTAAACAAGTACGGAAATTCTGAATCTGTCTTTACGTGTAAGATTTATCTCTCCTATTTTGAATTTTCCGTGTCTGCGAATCGATATCGTGTCTCCCGCGCTCAAAACATCGGACGGCTCGATTTCGGTTACATGGTTTAGGCTGACTTCTCCGCGTGAAATCGCTTCTTTCGCTTTTTCACGCGACATTTTGCCGAGTTCCGCCGTTACACAGTCGACTCGCGGCGATGCAACAACTATGACGGTTTCGGTAAAACTTCTGCGGTATCTTGAAATTTTCTCGGCATCACCCGCTTTTACCGTGACCTTATCCGACCCGACTTTTTCAAGCGGATGTTCAAACGAAAGCAGAAAATCGGCTACCGACGGGCTGACAAACACGGTTGCCGTATCGTCCTCAATCAGTATATCGCCTATTGCATCGCGTTCAATGCCTATGCCGATAAGCGAGCCGAGGAAAGATCTGTGTTCGAGACGGACATATCCGCTTGTGATTATTGAAACAGGCGTAATATAGTCGTCCTGTGAAATCGACTCTTCGGGTATATAATTCGGGTATATGACAAGCACTCCCCGCTCCGCATCGGCGTATCCTCCGAAAAAGGAGGTCGACAGTTCGGAAAATCCCATGAGATCGGATTTTGCGCGAACAAACTCTTCGGGTGTCAGAAACCGTGTGGCGCATATTTCACCCGACAGCGCACGGCGCGCAAGTTCGCCGATTCTTTGTGAAAAGAAATCGGCGGACTTATCGATATTATTTTTGATTTTCATTTACGGGTATCCGATTTTACTTTACGTTCGGCAAAAGCAGACGTATAACAAAGAGAAGCAGCCATGTCACGGTAAACGAAACGTCAAAAGGCATATTCGCAACCGCATCGAATCGCTCGAGAAGAGCGCGCACGGGTGCTATCAGCGGTTCGGTGGCATAATACAGAAACATATATATTTTATTGCCTTCATCCGGCTGTATCCACGAAAATACGGCTCTTACAAGCATTAAAATCTGCTCGACCGACAAAAATACGGACACAACCGTAACCACAACATATATGACCGAATTCAACTACCGCACCACATTTCTTCTCTATACTATCCGAAATTTATCAAAACTCGTCGCCCGAGTTTGTTTTGCCGTTTCTTGTATCGGTGAGCTGTTCGCCCGAAATCGACACATTCTTAGGCGTGATAACAAATGTATTGTTGGCCACAGGTTTAATCTGGCCGTCAATCGAGTATGCAACGCCGTTCAGAAAATCGACAATTCTTCTTGCGGTATCTTTTTCGGTTGCCTCGAGATTGAGTACGACGGTGCAGCGGTTGAGAAGGTGATCGGCAATCTGTCCGACTGCGGCATAGCTTTCGGGTCTTACAACCTTAAGTTCAAGCACCGATGATGACGGTGTGCTGTCGCCTCTTACCGCTCTTGTATAAGCATTGTCGTTTTTTACCGAGTCGTTTCTTGCATAATCGTTCTTTTCCATTGATACTTTCTCCTCCTTGACGGGCTGTTCTTCATGTTCGATATATGCAGCCTCGTTTTCCTCTTCTTCGGTTGTTTTGGGTTCTTCGAATAACTTGCTGAAATAATCTTTAACGCTCATTATATTATCCTCCGTTTCAAGAAATGGTTATTATATATTTTAATTTTGCTTTTTGACATTATAATCACGTGCGCCGAAAAGCGCCGATCCTATTCTCACCATATTCGCACCGCACTCGACGGCAGATTCGTAGCTGTCCGACATCCCCATTGACAATACGGGATTTTCAACCGCAACAAGACGTCTTTCACGAAGAATTTCGAGAAGTTTTCCCGTCTTTTTGAAATGAACGCGGTATTCTTCTTCGCTGTCGTCTTTCGGCGGTACCGACATAAGTCCGACAAGTCTGACATTCGGCAGCTCGCTTATTTTTTCGGCAAGGTCCACGACATCATCGGGTGCCGCTCCGCCTTTCGAGATTTCTCCGGCGATATTCACCTCAATCAGAACATCCATTATTCTGCCGTGTTTTCTTGCCTGTTTATCGATTTCGGCCGCAAGTTCGACAGTGTCAACCGACTGAATCAGGCAGACTTTATCGATTATATATTTTACTTTATTGGTTTGCAGTCTGCCTATAAAGTGGATATTGAGTCTGTCTTTTTGCAGGCTGTCGTATTTGGCAACGAGTTCCTGAACGCGGTTTTCGCCTATATCGGTAAGCCCGAGATTTTCGGCGGCGTAATTTATCACCGATGCGTCAACCGTTTTGGTTGCGCCGACGAGTTTTACATCCGCGCCGTTTGACGCCGCCTTAATTCTGCTTCTTACGTTGTTGAAATTCTTTTTCAAAAATTCGGCGGTTTCAAAATCAACTGACAATTTTTCCGACATAGAGATCCTTTCCGCGCACGATTATGAGATCGTAAAAGCTGAGTGCGGTTTTGCCGTCGCTTGCCTCGAATCCGTCCTCCGAGAAAAATATTCCGCAATCGCAGTATACCGATTTGATTTCGCGGAATTCGACCACGTTTCCGTGCAGAACATACACACCCGAAACGCCGTCCTCGATATGCACCGCCTCGGACGGCACATCATATCCGTAAACACTGTCGTATACCACGCTTACCTGCTGAAGTCTTGAATAGTCGAATCCGTCTGCCGTAAGTTCGGATTTGAAGACAAGCGCGATTTTATCCGAGCCGTCCGATTTGATTATGCGGAAAAGAGTCATTGTTGTCTCGGTCTGTCCGAACACAACCGTATATGTTTTCCCTTCGGAGAATCCGTATTTGGGATCATTGTCGACTATGCAAACCGAATACCAATCGAATGAGCCTACGACCTTGCCGACATCGTTTGAGTCGACGCCGTCGCGGTCTCTGACAAGTTCAACCGCTTTTTCGCAGTCGTCAAGCGTCATTGTATCGATATCGTCGACCGAAATTATCTGCTCGCAGCCGTCGGTGGAACTGTAAAAATAGCCCGATTTCGGCGATTTTACCTTACCTGTCGTTATGATGCTTTTTTCAAGCTCATCAATTTCTTTTTCAAGTGCGGCGATTTTATCGTTATAGTTCTTAACATCGCCGCGGACGATTTTCGATGCCGCAAGCAAAACCGACAGTTCATCGGTTTTTGTATTAAGTTCGGAAAGATTGCCGTCTGCCGCATTTACGACTATCGACGAACGCAGTTCGGCAATCGCAGTTTCAATCGACGCAACCGAATAGCCGTATGCCGCAGACTGTGCTTTTTCGAGGCAGTTTATCTCATCGGTCAAAGCGTCGATTTCCGATTGCGCACTCTTTACCTCGTCACTTTCCGCCGACATCCGAGCCACGGTCTGTCCGCTGCTTACCTTTTCCCCGTCGGATGCGAGATAGCTGTAAAAGCAGCCGTCATCTCCGTTTATTACCGTTTCGTCTCTGACGATTATTCCGACTCCGTCGGCGGTAAGGGTGAGTTCGCGTTTCACGGCATCAACCGTTTCGACACTCTCGTATGCCGAATCGTAAAACTGATAGCAGAGTTCGCACACGATTGCAATCGCGAAAATACCGAGCAGCAGATAGACTGCAACACGTGACAAATAACGTTTATCCATCTATTGCCACTGCACCGTCCTTTCGATAACACTATGCGGTTGTCGTTCTGCGACTGCATATTTCCCCGAATTTTCTTATTTTCAATCAGTTTATTATAGCACATTTTTATGTTTATTTATTACGGGGAAGGTTTTTTAACAATAATTTTACAAAATTATCGGCCGAATCGGGGTCGCAAATATCTATCCTATATGCCGATTTATATCTCTTAAACCATGTTATCTGTCTTTTTATATAATTGCGGCTTGCGCGTTTGATATTTTCAACCGCTTCATCGAGAGTACACCCGCCGTCAAGATATATTGCGAGCTCTTTATAGCCGATTGCCTGTCCCGCGGTGGACTCGGGATTCAGCGATAGGCTTTCGACCTCGTCAAGCAGTCCGTCCGCCATCATCTTATCGACACGGCTGTCCGCTCTTTTATAAAGGGCTTCCCTGTCGGAGACGTCAAGAACCACAATTCGGGCGTCATAACCGCTTGAATTGATTTTGGATTTTCTGTCCCACTCGCTTTTGGAAATTCCGGAGACACGGTATATTTCAAGAGCGCGGATAACTCTTTTTCTGTTGTTTTTATGAATTGCCGCCGCAGATTCGGGATCGACTTCGAGCAGTTCGGAGTAGTTTTCTTCATTGCTTCTCGCATCGAGCTCGGCCCTTATTTCGGCATCGCCGCCGGGTGATTCCATTGTTCTGTCATAAATCGCGCTTTCCATATAAAGGCCGGTGCCGCCGCAGAGTATCGGTGTTTTTCCGCGTGAAATTATATCGTCAATCGCCGCGCGGGCAAGAACGGTATAGTCGGCGCACGAAAAAGACGAATCGGGATCTGCGACATCGATAAGATAGTGAGGTATGCCCATCATCTCGGCGGGAGTTATTTTTGCCGTTCCGATATTCATTCCCC
>CAZHPU010000072.1:0-7530 GCA_964534435.1 uncultured Lachnospiraceae bacterium
TTCAAAATATACGATAACCGCCACTCGCGCGGCAGCGTGGGATTCCGCGCACATCTCGAACCGTTTGCGGCGTCAGATCTTACGGTAAGACAGCTTACTCAAAACGAGATTGACGAAATCAACCTGATTGAGGAGCCGAAATACGGCCCGTTCGAAATCTCTGCGGAAACCGCGTTTGAAACGATTCAGATACGCTATCCGAAACGTATGGACGCACAGTTCTACCGTATAGATTACGGAACGGTCTCCGGATTTTATCCGAATGCCGTTACCGATATAATGTTTAACCCGTATAAGGGCTCATCTTGCTTTACCCATGATAAAACGGCGTTTACGTTTACCGGCACAACCTGCTATCTTAAAATGAGCGCATGGTGCGGAGACCGAATGATAGCATGTTCGGATGAACTTGCGGTGAAATGCAAGTCGGAGGATAACTCGGACTGATTATGAAAAATCGAATTTGCAGAGCGATATTATTTGTAATGGCGCTTGTGACTGCCGTGGGATGTCTTGCGATTATCCCGATATCCGCCGACGAAATGTTTTCGGTAGATGTAACCGACGGTGACCCGAAACTGCTAACAAATACATCGGTACGCAAATACTGGTGTCCGACGCGCGAAGATTCGTCGGTTATAATCAGATTAAACGATAAAAGGAGAACCGACGGACTTTATGTAAGCTGGTTTACCGACGATTCGGTGTTTGCCATCAGCTCGTATGATGAAAACGGCGAAATACTGAACAGCTATAAAAACGGTGATAAATATGACGGTTTTTCATGCTTTTATGAACTTGACAGTTTAACAAGAAAAATCGTGATTGAAATGCCGGCAAGAGAAAGCGAAAGGTACGGAATTGTTCATATCGAACTTTCGGATGCCGATAATCCGAATTCGAAAATTATGAAATGGAAATCGCCGGATGAAAAGTGCGATATGCTTGTGATACCGACTCATCAGGACGACGAATTCATATTTCTCGGCGCCGTGATTCCGTCATATATAGCTGAGGGCTATAATGTTGCCGTTACATACAGCTGTATCTGTGTCAGACTGAGATATGAGGAAGGACTCAGAGGTCTCTGGAACTCGGGCGTGAGAACATATCCCGATTATCTCGGATTTGTCGATCGCGGCAGAAAACTCACCTATGATGAAGCCGCCGATGTTTGGGGCGGAGAAGATTCGGTTGTGTGCGCATTGGTTCGTGAAATAAGACGAAAACAGCCGTATGTTGTGGTATCTCACGATGAAAAAGGCGAAAATTATCATAATTCGCATATCGTGACCGCGAAATCGCTGAGAAAAGCGGTTGAACTTGCGGCATCCGAAGACTATGATAAAGAAAGTTTTGATAAGTACGGCGCATGGTCGGTCACAAAGCTCTATCTTCACCTTTACGAAAAAGGCGGTATCTGTCTCGATTATAACAGACCGCTCGATTACTACGGCGGCAAAACCGCCTATTGTGTGGCAACCGAATCGTATGCTTTTCATGCTTCTCAACAGTCATTTTACAGTCTGTCATGGAATGCCATTCAGCCGGGCGGCAAATATGATAACAGCCGCTTCGGACTGGCATATTCGACAGTCGGCACCGACTTCGTCGATATGTTTTACGGAACACCGATGTGGAACGGAAAGAGCATAGCGACAAAATATAATCCGGTCACAACGGTGCAGACAACATCTGAAAATCCGAAAACCGATTTGCCGCAAACAACCGTATTGCCGCAAACCGAATCGGCACAAACCATTAAGACAACCGTTTCCGCAACAACCGCGGTTCCGATAACCGGGCTTTTGACAACCGAAAATCTAACGACAAGTCGGGCTCTTTCTACCGAATTGACGACATCCGAGACTGCCGTGACATCGGGTCCGATTACATCGGCGGCAGTCCCGACCGAAATTTCCGTGCCGCAAACCGCAGCACCGTCGACAACACCGTCAACAACCCCGCAGACAGGTGATGAAATCGACGACGCGGGATACGGAGTCAGTCGGTTGACAGTCATGATATGCCTGCTTGCCGCTGTAACAATATCGGCTGCAGCGATTGTCGGTGTATTTATTAACAGGAGAAAAATCAAATAATGTATTTTACAAACGAAAGGCTTGACAGACACGCAAAAGATCCCGCAGTAGTTAATTTCAAGGGCAAATATTATCTTTACTATACCGTCAGATATAAAGATCAGAATAAAATCGGAGTCGGCATTGCCTCATCGGATGATCTTGATAACTGGACGGATCTCGGCGAACTTCCGATAACCCGGGAATGCGAAAAAGTCGGAATAGGCGCTCCCGCCGCCATCATAATCGGAAACAGACTTCACCTTTTCTATCAGACATACGGAGATTTCAGAACAAACGCAATATGTCACGCATGGTCGGATAACGGAACCGATTTTGAAAAAGACGAAACAAACCCCGTTTTCCGCCCGACACCCGATTGGTTCTGCGGCAGGGCAATAGATGCCGATCTCTGTCTGTTCAACGGCAGAATTTACATGTATTTTGCGACAAGAGATCACGCTATGAGAATTCAGAAGATCGGCGGGGCAACCGCTTCGGTTGATTCCGATTTTTCGGCGGGAAGCTGGACACAGATATCGAATCAGTCACTGCTGATTCCCGAACTCGTATGGGAGGGAGACTGTATCGAAGCACCCGCAACCGTTGTAAATGACGGCCGTCTGTTTATGTTTTACGGTGGAGCATATAACTGTAAACCTCAGCAGATAGGCGTTGCCGCTTCCGATGACGGAATCTTCTTCAAAAGACTCTTTAACGAGCCGTTCGTAAAATGCGGCAAAGAGGGAAGCTGGAATTCAAGCGAATCGGGGCATCCGTACGTTTTCCGCGATGATGACGGAAAGGTGTATCTTTTCTATCAGGGATCGTCGGACATGGGCAAAACATGGTATATAACAAAATGCCTTGTCGGGTTTGATAAAAACAATCTGCCTTATGTCGAAAAATACGATATAGAACCGTAAAAAAAGGCGGCGATCGAAAGATCGCCGCCGCATTTGTTTTCGATTTTATTTTCAGTCAAGAGGATAGTCGTGCTCTTCAAGATCGGGCTTGTCGCAGGCGAGAACCGTCTTGCCGTTCTTTTCTTCAAAACGGATGTTTCCGATTGAAAGTCTGCGCGGATGTATTACACCCGGCTTGTAGTGGGTGTGATAAATGATGAACATGCGGGAGCCGTCGGGTGAGGATGTAATGCAGTGATGTCCGGCGCCGCTGACGGTAACTCCGTCACCGACAAGTATCGGATTGCCTTCGTATTTGGCAAAATCGCCGAGCGGGGAATCGGATGTCGCATAGCATACGCAGTAGAAAGGCGACTCGTAATGGCATCCCGAATATGTCAGATAGTATACGCCGTCCTTTTTCAGCATATAGGGGGCTTCTACGACTCCCGCAAAATGCCGCTCGTACTCGAATTCGTTAACGATAAGCAGCTTTTCGGTGGAAAGATCGGGAGTGATGCGGTCGGGCATCATCTTGCACCCGTATATGCCGTATGTATGTCCTTCGCGCCAGGATACATAATAAATGTACATGTCATCGCCGTCAAAGAAGATGTGACCGTCGATTGATCTGTCGAACATAAATCCGTTCTGCGGAATAAACGGACCCATAGGCGAATCGGAAATCGCAAGTCCCAGATGTTCGCAGGTAGTCACAAGCATATAAAATTTGCCGTCTTTTTTCTTGATGTCGGGTGCCCAGTAGGCACTGCTGTATCCCCACGCGTCTTTAAGAACCTCGCCCGTCTTTTCCCAGTTGATGAGATCGGCGGAGCGGTATACCGCATAGCCGTTGCCTATCGATGTTCCGTAGAGCCAGTAGTAGCCGTCATGATAAACGACATCGGGATCGCATACATTGTCGAGAATAGGATTTTTGTATTTTCTCATTTTCTTTTCTCCTTTGCTTTTTTCTGTCTATTTTTAATTAAAATGATGCCTGTATATTTCACCGACCGCGTCGGATATGGCGGAAACCGTGTCCGATGCGATCATGCTTACCGGATTTTTTCGGCTCTCGGCAATCTCTCCCGCACGCCCTGCAATCCACGCACCGCATGCGGCGGTCAGCGGCAGGGAAGCACGGGAATATCCGAGCAGCGATGTTATTATCCCCGATAAAACATCGCCCGATCCTGCGGTTGCCATCCCCGCACATCCTCTGTCGACAAGATAAACAGCCTCGCCGTCGGTGATAACCGTCGTAGGCCCTTTTAGCAGCAGAGTGACATTGTATTCGCCCGCAAACTTTTTCGCATAGCCTATCGGATCGGTAAGAGTCTCGTTGACGGGTATACCCGAAAGACGCTCGAATTCTTTAAGATGAGGTGTCAGAACCGTATTTCCCGCTCTTTTTTTCAGAATATCGGTACCGACAGAGCAGAGAGTGTTAAGTCCGTCGGCATCGATGAGAATCGGCATTTTGTAATTTTCGAGAATGTATCCGAGAAGTTCGCCGTTGTGCTCGCCTCTGCCCCAGCCCATGCCGATACCGACCGCCGCCGTCCTTGTCAGCGCGCGGTCTGTTCCGTCTCTGTCAAACAGCATACTGCCGCCGACATCGTCGATTGTTGTTATTGTTGCTTCAAGCAGACAGGGCGCAATAAGCGAAACGGCGGAACGCGGTATTGCCGTTCTGCATACTCCGCAGCCCGAACGCATGGCGGCGGCGGCGTTTTCTGCGAGTTTTACCGCGCCCGTGTAGTCGGTTGATCCTCCGAGCAGGGTAATATATCCGAAATCGCCCTTGTTGCAGAGATTCTTCCGCTCGAAAATAACATCGGTAAAATCTTCGCTGCCGCAGAGATATGACGGCTTCCCGATAATCGGAATGCCGATGTCGAGATTTTTTATTTTTCCGACCGCATCTTTGCCGCAGCCGAGAAACAGTCCGCTTTTCAGAGTTCCGATTGAAAAGGTAAAATCGGAGACAATATGTTCTCCGCCGAGACCGTTGTCACCTGAAATTCCGCTCGGAATATCGATTGAAAGAACTTTTGCACCGCTCTTTTTCGCACGGTTTACCGCTCTGATTATATCAAGCCCGACTCCGGATGCTTCGCCGTGAAAACCCGTGCCGAAAAGACAGTCCACAATCAGGTTGTATCCGTCAAGTGATACCGCATCGTCAAAATCGGTGCAGACAATACCCGCCTTACGGCATTTTTCAAGATAAAACGAATTTTCGCCCGTGACAAAAGAGTCCGATGTTATGACCGTGCAGACAGAACCTGCGGATTTGAGAAGCAGCGCAAGCGCGAGCCCGTCGGCGCCGTTGTTTCCTTTTCCGCATATTACGACAATTTTTCGATAAGACGAAAAATCAAAGGCGTCGAATACCGATTTTGCCGCGCGTGAAACAAGCTCCTTTGCGCCTATTCCCGATGAAATCAGAGCGGCGTCCGACTGCCGCATTACTTTTGCGGAAATAACCTCTTTCATTTATTTGTCACCTGTCTTTCGAACGCCTTCGCTTTTGTGTATATAATACAATTAAACTGCCGATATGTCAAGTGCATTTGAAGGTTATTTCGAAAAATAAGACTGATTGACAAACGGTAAAAAGAGGTATATAATGAGCTGTAACGATAATGCGGACGGTATCTGTATGACTGAAAACAGACTGAAAATAAATATATTGTATGATGATAAAGAGCTGACGGTCGCCGTAAAACCGTCCGGTATTCTGTCCGAACATACCGAAAAAAATGACGGATTTCCCGATATCCTTGCCGCATCGCTGCCCGAAAAAGCAGAACTCTATTCGGTGCACAGACTTGACGGCCCGACGGCGGGAGTTATGGTTTTCGCCAAAACCAAAGCCGCAGCTTCGACGCTTTCGGCCGATTTCTCGAACGGAAAAATAAAAAAGGAATATCTTGCGGTTTTGTGCGGATGCCCCGATGAAACTCACGGCGAACTTACCGACCTGCTTTTTTACGATAAGCGAAGCTCAAAGAGCTATGTTGAGCATCGGATGAGAAAAGGCGTTCGTGAAGCAACTCTCGAATATTCGGTTGTTGACACCGCCGAAAAAGACGGAATGAAGCTGACACTCGTTAAAGTGATGCTGAAAACCGGAAGAACACATCAGATACGAGCCCAGTTTGCCTCACGCCGCCTGCCGCTTTTCGCCGACAGAAGATACGGGGGAAAGGGAAACGGCAATATCGGACTTTTCTGCCGATCGATCACATTCGAACATCCGTTAAACGGCAGGGTTATGACATTCGAATCACCCGTCGATAATGTTTGCCCGTGGACTCTTTTCGGCAGCATCGAAAAAAAACAATAAAATATCAAACTCCGCAATGCGGCCGAACGGCTGTATTACGGAGTTTTCTGTATTTTTCGTGCCGAACTTAACGGCTTTTGCGGTATATGAGTATCTCAAACCCGACTTCGGTTTCAAGACTGTCGAGATTTCGAATGCGTTCGCGGTCGTTCTCACTCGTGCGGTAATAATAAGGCGTCATCTGAAAGAGCGCGTCGATAAGTTCGTGCGACGGCAGCGTAATGCGGTAGGACAGCTCTTTCTTTCCGATAAATTCGAACCCGTCGATTTGATACGGCTGAATTTCGTTTTCGTACGGCGTGTCGTATACAGCCGCCTTTAACTCAAAAAGATGCCGCCTTGACGGAATGACTCTGACCATGTATCCGCCCTCTTTCAGCGTGCGCATAAATTCGTCATGCGCATACGGGGAAAATATGCTTGTTATGCCGTCGAATGAACTGTCGGCAAACGGCAGATGATAAACGCTTGCGACGGCGGCTCTCGGAATGTCAAGATGCGCGGCGATTGCGGGACGCCCTTTTAAGATTGACAGTGCATCTTTTGATATGTCTATTCCGTATATGTCGGCAGTCGGCATTTTTTCGAACATTCTCTCGGTGTAATAACCTTCGCCGCAGCCCGCATCGAGTATTGCGGGATGTGGCGGCAGACAGCTCGGCAGAATTTCGCAGACGGCCTCGCGCAGGCTTTCGTAATATCCGCCGTCGAGAAAGAGCCTGCGTGCCGCAATCATTTTTTTGTTGTCGCCGTGTCCCGATTTTGCGGCTGCCGCCGAATGCGTGCCGTGCAAAGTCGGCATCAGATTGACATATCCCGATTTGGCAATATCAAAACCGTGCATCTTTTCGCATGTAAGCGATTTGCCTTTCACATAAAGTTTTGCCCCGCATATCGGACATATAAAAAGCGTTTCTTTATCGGTACCGACCGTCATAAACCGAAATCCACCTGCCTTGCGATTTTCTTAAACACTATCATTTTATCAGAAAATAAAAAAAAGTCAATAGAGCTGTGATATGCTTGAAATCGCTCCGCCGTTATGATATAATCGGGAAAAAGGGAGATGAGATCGATGGAACAAACCGATGAACATTTTTTTGACGGTATGACCGAACGCAGCGTCATTGCCGTTGTCGGCCCGACGGCATCGGGTAAAAGCTCGCTTTCGGTGCGTATCGCATCCGAA
>CAZHPU010000073.1:0-7487 GCA_964534435.1 uncultured Lachnospiraceae bacterium
CGCAAAACTTCATTTTTGCAGAGACGTTTTTGCGAAAAATACTTGACAGTACCTGGCTCAGAGGTAGGAAGAAGAAAGATGAGAGAGAGGAGAGATAAAAGGCGAGGCGGAAAGCCCTCGGACTTTCCGCCTAAAGTTATTTGATGTTTGCGTCAAAGCTTATCACGCAAAAGATAAACCAGTAGACCCAAAATCAATGAGCAGCATCCAATTAACAACAAAACTGTTGTGGTTGCTCCTATTGAATCTAAATAGGCAAAGAAGAGAGAAAAAAACGAATAAAAATAATTTTTTATCAAGCAAATAAATGCAGTTAAAATAAATACAATGAACAAGATAATTGATAGAACGAGCATAATCGTTTTGAGGATATTTATATGTTTCATTTTAATGCGTACCCCAAACTTTCTGCTCTCGCCACTGGATCACTCGTAAAACACGAATAAATTGTATTTCCAGCAGCAATTGCGGCAAATCCATATGAAATAATAAAACTGGATTTGGAGGTTGTCATCGATAAAAATTCTTTTGCATTTTTGAATCGATTAACAAATTCTCCAGCAGCACTGCTTGGCAAGCCCCTTAAACTTCCATCAAGCTTCATTAATTCTAATGAATCTTGAAAAGGTGCGGATTGCGAATAGAAACCAGATCCAAACCCTGCTGCTTTGGTAATTGGAGTTAATCCAATAATATCACCACCATAATCAAAAGCAGTGTTGACCATATCATCGATTACTTCGACAGTACTATCCCCATCTTGCGTGCTCTTTTTCCCCTGTAAAACAGCAACCTCTGTAGCTTTTGCTGCAATTGTGATTGCAGATGTTATTGCAATTGTACCAGCAACCGAAGCAACTCCAAAAGTTGCAACAGTTGCGACTACACTTACAGCAATAACTGCTGTAACAGCGGTAATCGCGGCCAATTTTCCCCAACTAAATGTGCCAGTAGGGTCAACATACATTATCGGGTTGTTGGCACAATATGCAAACAAGTTATAGCTTAATATGGCATTTCCGACTCCAAGATAAGAAGATTCATCAGCGCTGATAAATCTTCCCCAAGTAGGGTTATAGTATCTGCTTTGAAGATAATAGAAACCAGTTTCGCTGTCGAAATAATATCCACTATAACGAAAAGGATTAAATCTCGCAGCGGTGGATCCTCCACCGTTCAAATAAGTGCTTGTTGTAGAGCCCCAAGCATCATAGGTGTACTTAACCAGTTTTGTTCCGGATTGGTTATACACCGCAATGATATCGCCTTGCAGATTCTTTTCAAAGAAATAACCGTCAAAGACGCCGTTTGCATAAGAAGGTGTTCTGTAGCGGTAGCCAAGAGGAGCTCCTGCCTCATCGTAGAGATATACAAGAGTGTACGATTCAACACCGTCTACAAAAACAGTTTCTCTGATAATCTGTGAACCACTAAGGATGTATTCGTGTCTTGTTGTTTCTCCCGTATCGGCGTCGTAAACTTCCTTGAATGTACGAATACCATCAGCATTGTAGCCGTAATCAATAGCGATATATTCGCCATCATACCAAGAAGTCAACTGACGTCCTTCCCATGAGAGTTCTTGTTCTCCTATGGTAAGAGGGTTTCCGATATTGTCATATGTAATTGCTTCACTGGTATAGCCGTAATAATTCGTTAATAGGTCTCCCCAATTACTATCACCGTATGTGTAGCTAAAGAAATTTTGAATGGTACCCAAAGCTCCAGTAGTGAACAAGTATTTTGCACGACCAGTAATATTACCCGCATTGTCATAATAGTATATGTAGGTAAGTCCCAATGCGCGATTGTCCTCTCGGACTAATTGCCCTAAATCATCATACTGATATTGATATTGAATAACCCCGCTTGCATCGGCTATCTGCGTAATGTTTCCATTCTCGTCGTATGAATAATTCCAGGTCGTGGTGGAAAGAAGGCTTGTGCTTGAGCCTTTCCTTATTTCGCTTACTACTTGAGATACCCACGCAGACTCATAGCTACCATCGGTAACATAATCATAAGTCAGCTTGTTGAAGAATGCATCGGCACTATTGATATTGAAATCTATAGTTTTAGTTGATGCTCGACCGAAATTATCATATACTGGATCGATTGAGCCGGAAATATAATCTCCGGAATAGCGCAGCTTTTCGATATTGCCATTTGCTGTGCTATACACATACGAATAATACGCGTGGTCATAGGTGGTTCCGGATGCGTAAGCATAATCGAAACTATGGAATACCATATCAATTCTTGATTCTTCGTCATAGTATATGGTTGTTCCGTAGAGGTTCAAATATGTATTTCTATCGTACACATACGAATCCATCAATTTGCCAGCAGCATCATATTTATACAAGGTTACTTCATCGCTTGTATGATCTGTTACAGAATAAATATTTCCTGCGGAGTCATATGTGTAAGAATATACCGTTTCAAATGCTCCGTTTGCTCCGGTGTTATATTGTACCTTGGAAACTCGGTCAAGCACATCGTAGATATATTTTACCTTATGTCCGTTGCCATAAGTAAGAACGTTGAGCTTGCCATTGTAAGAATTATACGAATAGTCAGCAAGATTTCTACTTCCGACATCTATGCCTGTAGTATTCCCAAATCCATCATATTCGAAGGTGTAAGTGGTCGAAGTGGTGGATGTGGGTTTCGTTGTTATGGAATCTAAGCGGTTTGTAGTTTCGTCGTAACCATACGTTACATATGCGCTGGAAGTGTTTTCTATATACCCATCAGAGGTTGAGTTGATTTCTACAGGCAGAACCATTGTTAAGTTTCCCGCTACATCATATTGATAGGAAACACCGTTGCCTTCCGGATATATAGTTGCCAGCAATCTTCCGGTGTTCTCATCATAGAAATAACTCGTCATATTCCAAAGAGTATCTATCTCATTTGCGACGGTACCAAAAATGTGAGAACCGTTAGCCGTGTTATATTCTGTAATCGAACAGGACTGTTTTGACTCATCGGACGAATCATAAGTCCAAGTATAGTATTGTTGCCCAAAGGAGTTATAACTATAGCTATGATAATACAATTCGGTAACATCACCGGTAACCGTTCCGCTTGATGGGTTGAAGAAGCCGGTGTATCTGCTATGATATTCTTTGGTGACACGATTGCTTGAATCATATTCATATTCTACATTCGTCTTGTTAGAAGAAATAGCTTTAATCACATTGTTATTATCATCATATTGATACCAAGTAGTATTGCTCCCATTCTGATAAGAGGAAAGATATCCCGAGGACTTGTATTCATAGAAGTCCGAGGTGGAACTATCACGAACCAAAGAAATGTTGTCGAAATATCCATCACCGGAATGGTCGTTATACATTAATGTTATCGTGATCTTCTTCACAAGTCCCTTGTCGGGATTCGTGGTAAAGCCACCGCTAATGAACTGCCAATCGGTAATGCCTTTGTCGAAATCAAAATCAAACGATTCAGAGGTTCCATAGGTGCTTCCATCATGGTAATAGACACATACACTTATACCGAACAAGCTTGTTTCCGTATAGGATTGACCGGTGCCTTTACCCCAGCCGGAAACTGTGTATAGAATCGGATCGGAGCTATATGAAAGCATCTCCGCATCATACTGGGCGATTAATTCGTTGGAAAGTTGATAAACAGTTTGTTCAACAAATTCATATTGGTCAAGGTCAATATCAATGTGAAGAACATCGCCAAATGCAGGAATTTCTGAATCCACTATGGTAATAGGCGTTTCTTCATTGTCAAGGATCGTCCAGAAGTCTTCGGGAGAATACGAACTGTTACTGGATTCAAAATGTCCCATATGAACAGTATCATACTCTGCAGAACCCGTTGTCTTCGAAAGCATTACATTATCTACCCAAACCTGCTCGTTGCTGCTCGGAGAACCGGTTACTAAAATAGTGATCTTAAAGCGCTCGGTTCCACTGGAGGTTGAAGGATCAGCCTTGAAATTAAGGGATGCAAAGGCATAGGAGCCGGTAGCATAATACTCATTTACGGGAATCTCTTGGATAACCGAATGTGACGAGTTAGACATTGACTCCGCTTTCAGATATACCGATACATTTTGAGATTCGTCTGTGTTGATATTCATTGAAAGCGAGTATTCGCCCTTATCCAAGTAAACATACTGATAAATAGACGAGGATGTTATGCTGCTGTTTACAGTAAACGTAGCGCAAGAATAATCTGCATAACTCATCGCAGAACTATTTGTTACCGTTCCAACCTTAGTCCAATACGGCATGGAAGACGAGCTTGTTTCTTCAAAATCACCATTCAAAAGGTAATTTGAGGATTGTTGAGTTGTTTGAACAGAAGACTTGAGATTGTTTTTTGCATTTTCATTTTCTTCGCCAACATACTGACCGTTAGAAGCACCGTAGATCTGAGTTCTATCCAAGTCGGTAGTATAGCAGCTTACGGTGCGACCGGCATAGTCGAATCCATATGTAGTGATAAGGTCATCTGACGTGTTGAAAACATCATCCGTGCCACTCGTGCGGATAACTGTGCTGGATGTACCATAGGAAAGCGAGATCTGCTGCCCTAAACCATTGGTCGCAGTTGTATATTCGGCAACAGATGTGACTCGCTTTGCAGAATTATATCCATAGGAGATCTCATACAGCAACAAATTGTTAGTAGCAGTAAGAAGCAATCCCGAAGAATTGTACGTATACTGAGCCACAGCATCAACCCTTATAGTGGAAGTGCTTGTGTTTGAATTGGTGTTATAAAATGCAAGCCATTCTGCTTCAGTAGTTCCGCCGTGAGCGCGAATAGTCTGTCGCAAATAGCTACCGCCGCTTGTAATCGTAGATGTGGTGGTAGCATAGGCTGACATTCTGAATACAACACCTTCGCCAGAATTAGGATTCCATACAACATAGGGATCGCCGTCAGAATTGTACGCAATCTTCATTTGCTCGATGGCCGTTCTGCTTTTTGGAACAAGGTTGATTGTGATAGGTCTATAACTGGAATCCACCTCAAATGTGACCTGGTTACCATTTTTGTCTGCAATACTCGAAAGATACCAACCAGAAATTGTTCCAGAAGGACGAGACCTTGATGTAAATGTACGCAGATTTGCATCACTGTCAGTTATGGTACTGTTGTGCCTTCGACCAAGGTCAAAAGCAACCCATCTGCGTCTGAATATGTTCTGTTAGTTTCAGTGGGCATAAAGTAATGCTCGGTTCCATCGGCATCAGCCCATATAAAATAGTAGGCAGTAGCACCTTCTGCATCAATATATGACTTCTTAATCAATGTTTCATGAAGATTGAGTTTAAAGCCTTTTGGTGCAAGCGAAATCACATTTGAAGTCTGAATGTTAGAATAGGAATAATCCTTACCCGCAAGTGCCGAATTATATACCATTGCGGGGGTAATAGGCATCAATGCATCAGTTGTGGTAAGTGTGGGAATAGAGAACACTAGATTACCCGTCGCATTATTTACGGACCCGGTTCCCGCAAAGCCAGCACTTTGAGAAGAAAATGTCCAATAGTCCTCAACGCCTTTCATGTCTCTATATTCGATACAAAGTTGGGGAATTTCTGCTGCAACTGTATGGTCGTTTGAATAGAACTTAGCAATACCAGTAAAGGTGGTATCTGTTGCCGGAGCTAACATCAATCCGTAATTCTCTCCAGCATACCATTTTTTGACAATCGGAGTGACATTCCAATGATAACCCCAGTAATCATTAAGGCAATATTCGCCGGTCCCATCATAATCTTCTGTGTAAATTTCTTGGAAATCCGAAAAATGTTCAGTAGGTTTACCTTCATGTCCTGTTGTAGCGGTTGTTTTACTGTAAATCAATGTATCGTCCCAATCCGATAATACATCATATACCGCAACATATCCTTGGAGCACATCGGAAGTGAAACACTCTAACGTAAATTCTGCATTGGTTATGTATGCCGATGCGGGAAGGGTGGGAAGCGTTGTGAGTTTCCAATACGCTCTCCATGTCGAGCTTACATAAAGTGAAGTGGAACTAACACTCGGAGAAGAGGATGTTGTTGTAAAATCCAAATCCAATACACTTGAACTAGAAGATGTGTATATGGGAGGATCTATTGTGATCGGATAGGCACGTTCAGTTGCGTTCATCCAATCGGAATCAGCGGTTAGCGTCAAGGTATACTTACCGTTGTTATTGTCGGTAGGTGTGACCGCAATATCATCGGAATATACACCATTAGCATCCCACATGATAGGAGTAGGAATGAAATAAACAACTTCGGATGTTGAAGAATCGGAAATAATAACCTCGTTTCTCTCATTAAGCGTAGCAACAAGATTATTCAACGAAAGTGTAAACGAATACGAATAATTACTCGATCTCTCTTTAACAATTATGTTCTCCTTGATATTTGCGCCTTTAATAATATATTCCAAATCTACATTCTCAAGAATATCATTATAACGAACAGATGCAGATATCTTGTCAAGGGTTGTCATTTTTTGGAGTTGAGTAGTATCATCATCGAATTCGGTTTCATTGTTGGTGATTATACCATCAATCTTCTTGTTCGCACCATTTAGCGCAAGTGAAAGTTTACGATTGCCATCGTGAATCGTAAATATCTCACCATTTCCGGTAGTTTTCTTGGCAAGCTTAATCTTAGCGTTACTAGTAGTAATCTCGCTACCATTAACCGCCAAAGAGTTATCTATATCCTGCCAAACTCCGTTATCATCAAGATAATGGATATCTGAATTATAGTGAGCAACATAATAACTTCCATCATCATGCCGGAAATATTTATCCGTTGCTGTACGCATATCTATGATTTCCACTATGTCGCGATTGTGATTAATTTCATCTTCAGCAGGAGGGGAGGAATCACTGCTAAGATCAATTACGAATGCTGATACTGGAAGTGACATTACCACAAGCAATACCGAAAGCAGGCTCGCAATAAATCTTATAGAGAATTTCTTCACATCGTTTGTTCCTTTCTTTAATCAAAGTTATGTTTTGTAGATACAGCGAACATTTTGTAGTTGTGCATATAGATAACTATATGCTGGCACAACGAAAGAGCAGAGGGACTCTGCGGTTGGTGAATGGGTGGACGGTGAATTTGTGATTGCAATGATTCATCATAAGGCAATCCCTCCTTAAAGAATTTATTTCAATAAAATGGCGCATAAAGACAACAGGCGTTTCATCCCGACATCTTTATGCGCTTATATTCATTATTAAGCCAAATTTCCTCGCGTGGACTCCTCGCATCCTCGTGAGAACAACTCGACAACAATAAATTTCTTAGCGCAGTGTTGACGGGTTAGGTGTTTGTTTCCTTACGGCTATCTCATTGTATTTTTATTATAATAAATTTTGGAGGATTATTCAAGAGGACAAGTATATTTTTTGAAATATTTTTTGTAGTGCTACAATTGATGTGAGACTGAGAGAAAGAAAAAAAGGCAAAGGTATA
>CAZHPU010000074.1:0-475 GCA_964534435.1 uncultured Lachnospiraceae bacterium
TAAGAACGGGCATTAGTGCCTCTTATCAGGCAGTTGTACCCCCCCCCGCATTTGCACTTGTGATTTCATGCAGGGTTCTTTCCATTGCGACAATATCGATAGGTTTCGAGAGGTGAGCGTCCATGCCCGCTTCAAGACATTCCTGAACATCCGAGCTGAACGCGTTCGCGGTCATGGCGATGATCGGAATCGTTCTGCCGAGCGGATTATAGCTGTCGCGGATTGCGACGGTCGCGTCTATTCCGTTCATCTTCGGCATCTGCACGTCCATAAGAATCGCGTCATAGTCGCCCTCTCTTACATTTGCGAAAGCTTCGACAATTTCGACGCCTGTCGGATATATGGTGCAGGATGCTCCGTGCATTTTAAGAAGAGCCTCGAGAATTTCGGCGTTGAGCTCGTTATCCTCGGCGCAGAGGAAGCGTTTTCCTTTAAGCGGGGAGCGCTTTTCGCCGTCATCGGCGACTTTATTTCC
>CAZHPU010000074.1:485-4997 GCA_964534435.1 uncultured Lachnospiraceae bacterium
CCTTCGCGTTATCAACCGCGATATTGAGATTTTCGAGGAAGAAAGGTCTTGAAATAAATCCGTCAATCTTACTGTCGGCGAGAAGCTGTCTGATATGTTCACGGTGGGCGTAGTCGCAGCAGAATATGAGCGCGGCCCCTTTTGCGTGTTCGCGCAGTTCGGCAACAACATCGGCAAGCCGTTCATCGCTGATATAGCCGGACAGAAGCACGGCTTCGCAGCTCTGCTTGTCGAGCATTGACATCGCTTTATCGGGCGAGTCGGCGACACGGAGATCGACCGATTCGTTGCTGAACGCCGCTTTTACATTATCGACAAGCATCGGCTCGGCGGATATGAGAAGAGCGCTCTTTATGTTCGACATATCGACCGCCGATTTATCAATCGCGAAAGTGAGCGTTACATCGAATCGGCTTCCCTTTCCGAGTTCGCTCTGCACGGTAATACTGCCGCCCATAAGGTCAATCAGATTTTTGGTAATCGACATTCCGAGTCCGGTACCCTGCACCTTATTGGTAATCGAGCTTTCGGCACGCGCGAACGGCTCAAACATCTTTTTGACAAAGGCATCGCTCATTCCGATTCCGTTATCGATAACCGATGTGAGAATTGTCGTGCTGTCGGGTGTGTCACACGGCAGTTCGGAAATCTCCATACGGATATTTCCGCCGTCGGGAGTGTATTTTACGGCGTTATTGAGCAGGTTTATGAAAATCTGACGCAGACGCACGCTGTCGCCTATCAGATATTCGTGAGTGATTTTATGAACGACAACATCGAACTTGTGATTTTTCTCGTTGCACTGCGAGCGGATAATCGATTCGACCTGTCCGACCTGTTCGGCGAGTTTTACGGGCTCGAAATTCAGATGCACCTCTCCCGACTCGATTTTGCTCATATCGAGAATATCGTTGATAAGTCCCAGCATATAGTTTCCCGAATGTCTGAGTTTGCCGATATAGTAGAGCATTTTATCGCGGTCATCGACTTCGTTTTCCATCAGCTTTGTCAGGCCGATAATCGCGTTCATAGGTGTTCTGATATCGTGCGACATATTGGCGAGGAACTGGCTCTTCGCCTTTGTCGCGGATTCGGCGGTCGCGAGTGCTTTTTCGGTCTTTTCACGGGATTTCACAAGGTCGCTGTTTGTCGATTCGAGCAGGCTGTTTGCCTCTTCAAGCCTTGTTTCGTTCTTTTCACGCTCGGCAAGCAGTTTTCTGTTTGTATAAAAGCGTGAAATGAAATAGAAAGCGCAGAGCATGGTAAATGCCAAAACCAGAGCGACGACGATGAATACTCCCATCAGAGATTCGACCATTTCGGAGGTTGAGGATGCGACAAGCTTGCTCGGGACAATTACAGCCATACCCCATTCGTAATCGGTCAGGCTGTCGTAGAAGATATAATATTCGCTGCCGCCGATTTCGATATCGGTACAGGCAATTTTCTCGGCGGCTGCGGTTTCGAGGAATTTTTCGACCGAGTCGCTGTGAGGAAACTTTTGATTTTCAAGCGATTTGAAGAGATTCGTGCCCCGGAGGCCTAAATCGAGACTGCCGTCATTGAAGAGAATCGTACCGTCGGCATCGACGATGTATATATTGGTGCTGTTTCCGTAGGCCGAAAACGTGAAATACTGCTTCATGTCAATCATCGGACGCAGGCAGACAAAATGGGTTATTTTTTTGCCGTTAACGGTCAGGCTTCCCTCCGGAATATCGGTAAACGCCATATAATTTTCGTTATCGAGCCAGTTTGCGATAAGAAAGCACTGGCGGTCATCCGAGGTAAGCTTGTCACGTCCCGTCCATGTTCCCTGCATTCCGTCGCCCGTATAATAGTAGCCGTCCTCGTCAATCGCACGAAACTTCAGAGTCTTGCCCGGCAGGCACAAATCTTCCTGATAGTGGGCGAGAGCTTCGGCAAGTTCGGACACGGTCAAATCGCCGCTGCCGCCGATTTCGGTTTCGATTTTATCGAGATAGAGCCACTGGATAGCCATCTGCAGTCCGAGCTTTTCGACTGCCTGCGCTCCGACCTCTTTAAGCTGGGAAACCGACTCTTCATATATTCTCGCGGCGGTGAAATAATTGAATACAAAAACACTTGCGATGAGAACGGCGAGTGTCATGGCAATTATACCGACTATCAGCAGATAGTCTTTTTTCGACCGCTTATGCGCATACCGATTCGTTGATGTCATAAATCAAATTCCTTTGGATATCGAATATTACAGTTTTTCAGAAAGACGGCGAATCAGTCTATCTCCTGAACAAGGCTGTTATCGAGAGTTTTCGAGGACACCTCTCCGACCTTTTGCAGATAGGCTTTCGCGGCATCGAGCCCGACTATACCGGTATCGACAAGTCCGAGAGTTGCTTTTTCGGGTTTATTATAGCCGCAGACTACGACTTTATAAGTCTTGTCGTCTTCGAGTTCATTGCCGTCGGCGGTGAGGAACACATAGGGATAATGGTAGCCGGTACCGCGGGTATCGGCGCCTTCGGCAGCCATCGCCTTTATCTTTTCACCGGTATATTCGAGGGTAAGCAGAGTATCGTACCAGCCTGTCGGCAGGAAAATCGTGATATTTTCCTCGGTCAGCTTTCCGGGGAGGATATGGCCGTTCGCGCCGTAGCTGTTCTCCATCAGCGCGTGAATTTCGGGGTTATAGACATTATATGAGATAAGCGCGGCATCGGCGCCGGTGGCTTCCATAAACATCTGTCCGCAGAGCTGTGCCGCCTGAACGGTATCAAGTTCTTCGGTGACGGTCGCGTAGTAGGTTACGCCTTTTTCCTTAACCTCGCGTTTTAAGTCATCGAGAACCGCGAGAGTATCCGCGCCGCCGCAATCGCCGTTAATCCAGTTATAAATCGATTCGCCGAAGCCGACCATATAGTTTTCCCAGCCTGTGTAGACAAGATTCATCGAGTGGCCTGTCGACACCATTGTAACGGCATCTTTATAGAAGGAGTCTTCGGAAATTTCGAAATCGATTATCGAGCAGAGATTGGTCGAATTTTCACCGTTCAGCGCTATATAGCCCTCATTGGACGAAAGGACTTCGAGAACTTTAAGCGCGTCCTCGAGTTTCTGCTCATTGCCCTCTTTTTCGAGATCTTTATTCAGTCCGTAGAAGCGGTTTGGGGAGGTGATATATGTATTTGTCGTTCCGTCCTCGGAGAGGAAAGGAATAAGGCAGTATTGGTCGCCTGTGCCGTCATCGCTCTGTGTTGTGGCTACGATTGAGCCGATATAGAAGGCGGTATTGCCCTCTTTGAATTTTGCTTCGAGTGTTGCCGACGAGTCTCTGCCGAGGTCGGTATTCAGCATTCCGCAGTCAATCCACTTTCCGACATAGTCAATGCAGGCGGTAAGGTTTGCGTCGCCCGATGCATAAGTATCGGTTGATGTGTCGGTAAAGCTCTCTCTCCACGCTCTGCCCGATGTTGTATTCATATACATTGCGGAGGCGATGGAAAAGAAATACTGGAAGGTGGTGCCGGGCAGATCGCAGAGCGTATAGCAGAGGTTTATGCCCGCTTCGTTAAGTGCGGGAATCGTAACCTCACAGAGCTCGGTGAAAGATGTCGGAATCGCAATATTATTGCGTTCAAGAAGCGATTTATTGCAGGTTATACCTGTGATTTTATAGTCGAACGGGAGAAGATATACGCCGCCGTCAATCATATATTCGCCGAGGCGTGCCTTTGTGTAGGACTCGGACACCGAATATTTCGTAAGGTCGACGAGATTCTCTTTCTGAATATCGCTGTTCCATGCCTGTGTTGACGAATATATATCGGGCATGATGCCGGTTTCGAGCTGCTGTTTCATATAGGCGGACATATTTCTGCCGCGGTAGGGGATAATTTCGATATTTATTTCGGGATATTTTTCTTTTACGAGTTTGATGAGTTCGGAATAGTCGCGCTGGCCGTCCATTATGGTTATCGGCTCATGTTCGGTGCTGTCCGTGTCTTTGTCTTTTTCTTTATCCTCGGGAGTTGTCGTACAGCCGGAAATTACCGACATAAGGCAAACGGCTGCAAGAAGCACTGAAAGTAACTTTTTAAGCATTGTGATTTTCTCCTTTAATTATTCGGTGCGGCAAAACCGAGTTCCGAGCGTTTTGACTTTTTTTGTCTTATACACCATTTTCATTTTAGCATAAAAAATAAAAAAAGCAAGTCCTTTTTTCGCTTTTTTCAACAAAACTTTATGTAAATGAAACAATATTTTTATGCAGATATAAAATTTCCACAAATAGCGGCCGTATTGTCGGCAAATATGGATTTATGAAAAATTATGCAATTATTTTTCAGATATTTTTCATTGAAATTTTACATTAGGGGTTGACAGCTCGGATATACATATTGTATAATACTCATGTTAAGAAGGTGCGGTCGGAGACATTCGGCGGCATTGCGAATATTTTGAATAATTATACATTTTTTTGAAGGAGTGCGAATATATGGACAGTCTTGAACAGTTTTTCGCATCGGCGGG
>CAZHPU010000074.1:5007-7391 GCA_964534435.1 uncultured Lachnospiraceae bacterium
GTTTCTGTCAAAATTCCCGTCGGACGGGAGTTTTTCCGAACTCACGAAAGCGCTTAACGACGGCGATGTATCCACCGCTTTCCGCGCCGCTCACACATTAAAGGGCGTTTGCGCGAATCTCGGTCTGCAAAACCTTTACGAGAAGGCGTCCTCCGTTACCGAAATGTTGAGAGGCGGCTCGCTCGACGAGGCAAAAAAAGCATTCCCTTCACTTGAGGAAGAATACAAAAAGGTCATAGAGTCGCTCAATAAGATCGGGATAGGCTGATCGGCTTTCCGCTTCGGAAAGTCCCGCTTTATGCGGCTTTATGAATAAAATTTCCTCATGAAAAAAGAGGTACGGCATATGAATGATTGGTCACTTGTCAGTGAATATTTTGCTCTCATTCTGATTGCGATTATCGCTCTGTTTCTATACGATTCGAAACCGGTACGCGGATTTCGGACAAGAAGATACTGCTACATAGCAAGCCTTGCCATGTCGGCGGTTTCGATTGTACTGAACATCGTAACGGTTGACGTAATCCAGCACATAGACAGATTTTCGGTATCGCTTGCGCTGACGCTCAACACGCTTTACTTTTTCTCAAGCTGGATTATGATTACGGTTATGGTCTACTATATTTTCCTGCGGATTCTCGAATTCGTCTACAACAAGCGGTATCTGCATTGGGTACGCATAGTCCTCACAACGATTTTCCTATGCTTCTGCGCTCAGCTCGTCTACAATCTGTTCGACGGGGTGATATTCTATTTTGATGAAAACGGGATTTACAGACGCGGTCCGCTGAATTTTGTCGGATACATTCTTCCGCTTATCGAGGTGCTGATGCTGCTGCTCTGCTTCTTCGTTCACCGCAAGAGCATTAGCGTCGCGACCAAGCGTGTACTCTTTGTCGGCTCGCCGATAGCGATTGTGCTCATTCTGTATCAGACAATCTATCCCGAACAGCTTCTCAACGGTGCGCTCGCCGCAATCGTAAATCTGATAATTTTCATCAGCTATTACAGCAGCGGAGAGGCGAAGGATTTCATCACGGGGCTCGACAACCGTCACTGCTTCACGGCAGAGCTGATGCACAGAACGCTCGGCAGGCAGAGCTATCAGGTTATTCTGATCAGGCTTCGCTGTCTTGCCGAAATCAACCGCAAATACGGGCAGGACGGCGGCGACGCGCTGCTCTTCAAGCTCGGAGAGGCGGCATCCCAACTCGCAATCGGCGGAATGGCGTTCCGTCATGCCGACGAAGAGTTTGTGCTTCTCTACCCCGATTCGGATGACGAGGAGTGCACTCGAAGATTCAAAACGGTTGCAAACCGTATGCGTAAAAAATGGCAGGTCGGAATTTTCGAGACCGACATCACATTCTCGACGGTAGAATTTCGATACAGCGGTCAGGCGTGGTCATTCGATGATATTACGAGTTTTCTGAGCGTTTCCACGCACGCGGCAATGGCAGACGGAATCGAAGAGCTGCCGTTCAACATTCAGTCATTCTGCCGTCACGAACGGCGTGAATACATCATCAGATCGCTGCGCTCGGCGATGCAGGAAAACAGATTTCAGGTTTTCTATCAGCCGATATACTATCATCGGTCGGGAAAATTCGAATCCTGCGAGGCGCTTATCAGAATGTCGGATAGCGACGGCAATCTGATTTCACCGAACGAATTCATTCCGATTTCCGAAGAGACGGGGCTTGTCGATCTTATGGTCGAGTTTGTGCTTGACAAGGTTTGCAGTTTGCTCGACAGCGGCAAGATAAGCGAGATGAAGGCGATTTCGATAAATCTCCCGATTAAACAGGTCATTGAGGAAAAGCTCGACGAGAGATTTGACAAAATTCTTCAGAGATACCGCATAAAGCCCGGTCAGATTAAGATTGAGATAACCGAGCGGGACATCGAAGAGAACGGCGATGCGGCGCTGAATGCAATCAAGCATCTGTCAAAACTCGGATACCGATTCATGCTCGACGATTTCGGAATCGGATATTCGAATCTGTCGCGTGCGCTGAGTCTTCCGTTTGAATCGATCAAGCTCGACCGTTCGCTTGTACTGCTGCTCGACGAAAACAGCAAACAGCACGAAATCATCAAGCAGCACATTGTGCCGATGTTCCACAACATCGGTCAGAGTGTGGTCGCCGAGGGCGTTGAGACAGCCGAAATGGCCGAGACGGTACTCGGCTGCAATGTCGACCGCATTCAGGGATTTTACTATGCGAAACCCATGGACGAAAAGACGCTTATCGAATGGTACGAAACGCGGGCAATTCAAAACAATCTGCGCGACAGCTGAAAGACAGATTCGGCAGAAATTCAATATAAATCATAACCACCCGTAAAACGGGTGGTTTGGACAAGGGCTATAAGCCCAAGAT